>JBFMHI010000079.1 GCA_040753085.1 bacterium
AGACAAGGAAAAGACTTTTACCCCCCATAGTTGTGGAGATAATAACGTGATTGAGGCGAGGCATAATGTTCTCCAAACTGTTACCAGTTTTTCAGCCCTTTTTTAGGGGATTTGGGACAATGCCGTATTTTTTTAAACTAATGCTACTTTTGCCTTAAAGGCCGGGGGATAATTTGCCCTCATTTTCTTCATCAACCTCCTCTTTTTTGACCTCAACTGTAACTTAACATACTGTCCGATTTTTTGGGTCCATTATACAACTAACGATTTCCATAACCTGCACGGGCAGCCACCAAACCCGAAAACCTGACGCGGCTAATCCGCGTCAGGTTGATGCGCTGTTAGCTCTCGTGTCTTTGTTCATCTGTTCCATTATTCTCTTCGTGCCTTAGTGGCTTTGTGGCTGAGTAGTTACGGATTGGAAAGGAATGAAAGATATGCCCCTAACTATAAGTATCCAGGATGGTTGGCTGGATATCAATAAAATTCGTAACTACTCAGCCTCTATATAGTAGCCTTACCTAGCGAAACCACAACATATTGTGTTTAGGTGTTTAAAAGTTAGCTAAAATTCCTAAAAAACGGCTTTCTATGCAACCTATAAAAGGAGACGAACCACAATATATTGTGTTCTGTAAGCTTCAAAATCAATATGTGGTGGCTGAGTAGTTACTAAAATTCTTTGAAATTAAGCGGTATAAAGGCCTAAAGGTTTGGGCCAGATATGCCGATATGAATGACAAGAGAAACAAAGGCCCTAATCCTACATCGAAGCAAGAAAGGCAGCACTAATGGATTTTATGATCGAAGTATACAAGGATAAGGATGAAACCTACATTGCCTCCTGTCCGAAGTTAGAGGTATACAGTTATGGGCATACTCTTGATAAAGCCGTGGCTCGATTAAAGGAAGTAGTCAATTTTTATATGGAATCGGCCAGGGAATTAGGGGTCAGCCTGGAAGAGCTATGCATAGGTCACAAAGGCAGTAATATCCCTCAAGAGCGTTACTCTAGCTTATTAAAAAACAGAGAGCATTTACACTGAGGGGCGATGTTCATCGCCCTTTATTCTCCTCCCCCCGGTCCCAACCGATAGCCACAATGATTAGCCGAACACCCCTCGATGCTCGATGCTCGATCCTCGATGCTCGATGCTGGTAAAGGACCCAGTCTCCTGTATCGAGTATCCAGCGGATGTTCCACAGAGGGAACATAATATTTTGGTCATAAGTTCTTTGCTACCAATGAGTTATGTTAAAAAAGTAACGTTATGTTAGTGCCTACAACGGTATCACTTTGATATACAAGGAGTTATATAAAACAATTTTATCATAACCATAACTGGGATGTCAACAACTTTTTTAAATATTTTCGACCTGTACGGTTAAGAAACCGCTGAAGCGGTTAGGAGGGGGACTTGTTCTCTACCGATTCACCCCGATAAATCGGGGTGCTATTCTCATCATCTCCTCATTTCTATCGAGATTAATATCCCCATTTCTACTGAGATTAGCACCCTGATTTATCAGGGTGATGCGAATAAGACAACATATAGAATCCTAACCGCTTTAGCGGTTTCCAAGGCTCAGCCTAACCGTACAGGTCGAATATTTTTTGTAACCGTTCACGCCACCAGGACACGAAGCTTAGTGGCTGAACACTTACAGGAGGGGAAATAATGAGGGGTAATTACTACCTATATTTCCATCCCATGATGCTCGATGCTGGATGCTCGATCCTCGATGCTGGTAAAAGATCCAGTATCCAGGATCGAGCATCGAGCATCGAGCATCGAGGATCGAGGATCGAGACCGGGTAATCCTATAATCGGGGGAATAAGGGTTTGCCTTTAGCCACTTTGGTGTGAGGCGGTAACACACCCCACTCCTGGAGAGAATCCATCTTCATTTGAGATGTAACCCCGAGTTGGTTCAGGAGCTTCTCGCCGGAAGCCGGGATAAAGGGTGAGATAAGCACCCCGATAAACCGGAGGGCTTCGGCCAGATTATACATCACCGTAGCCAATCGAGACTGTTTAGTTTTGTCTTTGGCCAGGACCCAGGGGGCGTTTTCATCAATGTATTTATTGCAAACACTAATCAATTCCCAGATAGCGATTAGGGCCTGGTGGAATTCTAATTCATTCATGGCCTGATCTACTTTGTCTGGTATGGCCAGGGCGGCCTCAGCTAAATCTTCACCTGACGAAGGATTGATCTCACCGTTAAAGTACTTTTCAATCATGGTCAGGGTTCGAGAAACGAGATTCCCCAGGTCATTAGCCAAGTCGCTATTATATCTGTGGATAAGGCTCTGCCATGAAAAATCTCCATCCAGACCAAAGGGGACCTCTCGCATAAGGAAATAGCGCAACCCGTCCACGCCGACCTCATCCGCTACCTGGAAGGGATCAACCACATTCCCCAAGGACTTAGACATCTTCTCTCCTTCTATGGTCCACCAGCCATGGGCAAAGACCCGCCGGGGGGGTAAAATTCCAGCCGCCATAAGCATAACCGGCCAGATAACGGTGTGGAATTTCAAGATGTCTTTGCCTATAATGTGGCAATCGGCCGGCCAATAGCGGCTGAATCCTTCCTCATCATCAATATAGCCGACGCCGGTTACATAATTTATCAGGGCATCAAACCACACATAGATGACATCTTTGCTTCCGGACAGGGGAACAGGCACGCCCCAGTTGAAGGAGGACCGGGTGATGGATAAATCTCTGAGGCCTTCTGCCACCAGATTCCTGATCTCTCTTTCCCTCGTTTTAGGGCGAATAAAGTCAGGATGACGGTCTATATAATCTAAAAGCCGGTCCTGGTAGTTTGACATCCTGAAAAAGTAGCTTTTTTCGGCCAGCCACTGGGTTTGTCTGTGACAGGCTGGACACAGGCCCTTATCCAGTTGCCGTTCTGTCCAGTAGCTTTCACAGGGGGTGCAATACCAGCCCTCATAATCGCCCAGATAGATATCCCCTTTTTCGTAGATACGCTTAAAGATGGCTTGCACCGTCTTTACATGTCGGCTTTGGGTGGTCCGGATAAAATCATCATAAGAGATATTTAATTTCGTCCATAACTCCTGGAATCTACCGACTACTTCATCCGCTAATTTCTTTGGTTCTTTGCCGGCGGCTCTGGCGGCTTCTTCTACCTTTTGACCGTGCTCATCTGTGCCGGTTAATAAAAAGACGTCAAATCCGGCCAGACGTTTATATCTGGCCAGACAATCAGCCGCCACGTTGGTATAGGCATGGCCTAGGTGGGGGATGTCATTCACATAATAAAGGGGGGTAGTAAGATAAAACTTTTCAGGCATTCGGTTCTTCCACCGGCAGGTCTATCTTTCTTTCATTTTCCAGTTGAATCAGGCATTTACACCGCATAGGATCAATTTCAACCACCTTGCCTCGTCCTTCGGGGGTTTCTATTTGAGTGCCTAACTTAGGGCAGTGTTTCCGGAACTTGGCATAATCACCGTATTCATACGATAGGCAGCACATTAATCGTCCACATACGCCGGATATCTTGGAAGGGGTCAGGATAAGGTTTTGTTCCTTGGCCATGCGGATAGAGACCGAGTCAAACCGTTTTAGAAAGGTGCTGCAGCAGAGGGGTTGTCCACATAAGCCAAAGCCGGCAAACATCTTGGCTGCATCCCTTACCCCAATCTGGCGAAGTTCTATCCGTGTTTTAAAGGCATAGGCCAAATCTTTAACCAGCTCCCGGAAGTCAGTTCGTCCTTCGGCCGTAAAGTAGAAAGTGATCTTTGAGCCATCAAGGGTATAATGAACAGTAATCAATTTCATGTCCATATCACGATCATTAATCTTTTTCTGACATATCTTGAAGGTCCTCTCTTCGCGTTTTCTATTATAAGCCAACTGTTCCAGGTCTTGTGGGGTCGCTTTTCTGACCACCGGGAAGAAGCCTTCATCTCCCCTTTCCTCGATAGCCTTAGCCTCTTCGGCTACTAAGCCTGATTCTATCCCCCGGTCGGTCTTGACTACACAAATATCTCCTCGCTTTAGTTTAATTTTTTCAGTATTGATGCTGAAATAACATAGCTTATTTTCTTTGGGAAGGCAAATGCCTATGATTTCTAACATTAGGTCTCCTTCATGGATCGCGATTAATCCGAACTCACGAGGCCAGTTCAATTACCTTCAACCCCATCACTTCCACGGCGAGCTGAAGGTTAACCGATCCCTTTATTAGTCTTTTGGTTTCCTCGATAAGCTCAATTAACTTCTCTAATCTCCCGGGGCCAATTCGAGTCCTTTCATTGCTCCCCGGCTTGCCTTCAATTTGGCCGATAAGACGGCGGCGAAGATTAAGCTCAAAGAGATCTAAGAGGTCGCAGACCTCATCCCTGGATGAGGGGAGTTCTGCCGAGAGAGAAAACACGGCTGAAGGACCATCGCTGAGAATGTGGTTTAGCCAACCGACCACCATCTGTTCTTTTTCTAAGAGGTCTTCAGCTAAATACTGTTTCGCCCGACCTAAGCTCCCTCCTGAAAGATGAATCAGGGAAGGGATAGCTTCAGGAGCGGTTTCCCACTGTAATAACACCTTCTCCTGGGCCTGGTATGGCAGGGGACTGAATCTTAATCCCTGGCAGCGTGAGGAAATAGTAGGCAAAACAGCTTCATAGTCACGGGTCATGAGAATAATAATAGTTTCAGACGGTGGTTCTTCCAGGGTAACTAAAAAGGCATTAGCTGCCTCAGTAGTCATCCGTTCTGCCTCAGGGATAATGAATACCCTTTTTTCTCTGCCCAGGGGCTTGAAGGCTGCTCGGCTTCTGATCTCCCTGATTTGGGAGATCAGAATAAAACTCCCTTCTGGTTTTATCTCTTCCACATCAGAATGGAGGCCGGCCTCGATTTTTCGGCAGGATGAGCAGGGTCTATCCGGCAGACAATACTGCTCTTCACAATTTAGAGCTTTAGCCAAGGCTCTTGCCGTAAGGGCCTTCCCCACCCCTTCCGGACCATAAAAAAGATAGGCGTGAGCGAGGCGCTTACTTTGCAGGGCCTTTTCCAGCATAGTGACGGCATATGCCTGGCCTATTATCTGACTAAAGGGTGATGGAGTTATCACTATTTCTCACTTCCGCATACGAGCTATTGCCGCTGCAGGGGGATACCTCCCTATATAGCAATCAACATTTGTCGTTCCAGAATTATGAGCGCGTGCCTTCGCTAGCCTTATGAGGTGTTCCAACTGCATGTAGTGATCTAATTCCGACTTTTCATCCCGTGAAAGACCGGTAGTCTTTTCCCGGTAAATTAAGTCTGCCACACGCTCTTTTACCGCATTCGATGGTTGAAAGTTAATGAGATTACTTGGCCTCGTTCCAGATGCAATGAAGTCTATTACTTCCTCATATGCTCTCACTGGGCTCATAATATCCCCTCCAATGGATATGATATTTTCTGTCTGGGGTTTTGGGATAGACTCTTAATAGTCTTAATAATATCGTAACCGTTCAGCCACAGATGCACACAGATGAAACACGGAAAATCCGTGAGCCGTGTCCGTGATTCGGGTCTGTCCTTAGGCTGTAGGGACAACCCTTGTGGTTGTCCGTCTACAGAACGGACATGGACAAGCACGGACAGGGACAAGCCCTGTCCCTACACTTCCGCCTTCTGTCCTGTGTTATTTATCCGTGCTAATCCGTGCAGCTATACCTGAACGGTTACAATAGTCTTAATAATATAATAGTCTTAATAATATCATAGCCGGAAGTCTATTGTCAAGGATAAAATGGGCTCAGCTCTTCTCTGGCCTCAAGGAAAAGATGCCTCATATACTGAGAGCTTTCTAATATCCCCTGATAAAGAGCCAGCGAGCGAGCCATCACCGCTTGCTTGTCTTTAACCTTACCCTGGGCTAAGGCCCGGGCTATGGAAAGGGTAATCCCTTGAATGGCTGTGCCCACAAAGGCGACTTCGGCCCCTTTCTCTTTTATCTGTCGGTCAATGTCTTCTAAAGAAGCAATGACTTTAGGGGATGGGTCATGGGAAAGGCGGTAGGTAAGTTCTATGCCCTGTTGGCAGATGTGTTCCAGATAAGAGAGTGTGTTTATTACGCCGGTCATTGCTGTAGCCAAATTTTTTCTGTCAGGAACCTGGTATACGGACCGGACCTCTTCCAGTATCCGATTTATGGGCTGAGGCTGAGCACAATATTGGGCAATGGCTTCCTTAAGAGTCATCACCTCTGTTCCCCTGATTAAAGCCCCCCCCTCGGTAGCATCAATGCACCTGGCTTTCACTTTGGGTATGCCTTCTTCCAACCACTTGAGATAGGCATAGAGGGTCATCCGATCAGTTAAGACCTCCCCGCCGCCGATAGCCGGCACCTTAATCAGATTCTTTCGCCTCTTTCTTAGGATTTCTTCGACATACTCCTCCTTTAAGGTGGACTCGTCTAACCTCCCCCGGTGTTTTTTTATTCGCTCTTCCACATAGGCCACGCCGTCCACATACATTCGCTCCCCGGTAAAGGCTAGGTCCTGACCCACGAAGATGATGGGATTACCCCCTAAAAGTCTGGCCAGATCAAAGGCAGAAGTGGCCACAGAACCTCCGCTTTGAAGATGTCCTCTGGAGCCGATTCGCTCCTCTAACCAGCTCACGAGAGGATTTATCACGAAAGTTAGTCCTTCTTTTTCTTTGCCCTCGGCCTTAGCGGTGGAACTGAACATAATAGGGCCTTTAAAATTCTTGATTACCTCAGGGTAGGCGATACAGTCAGCAATAAGGGTAATATCTTCGCCAGCTACTCCCTCAAAGTCCTTAAAACTTTCAGGCTGGGCATCGATCGAGAGAACTATATCGGGAATTATCTCCCGGGATAGGAGCGGCTTCAGGGCTGTATCCACGGCCATTAAGACCCCTTTGCCTTTGGCGGCTTTGAGTTCCTCCATATTTTTGGCTAAGGAGGGGCCGGCCGAGATGATAAAAATGGGAATGCCTTCAAAGGCCCCAAATAGGGCACTGACTCCAGGGCAGGAAAGGATAGGGGTAATATTCTTAAGAATGTTCTCCATCCACAGGTTTTCCAGAACCATTCTGGTCAGGGTATCCCTAAGCCTCTCCGAGACAACGGCATAGAGGATTTCTTTTGCCTGGTGATAATAGGCGGGAGACAGCAAAATCGAAGGGGGATGTTCGATGGTCAGTATGTTGGTTAGTTGGACAATATCAAGCCAGCCGCTAATCTCATCCTTAGTCTCGGCGAGGTCCGGGGTGACTATTAATTTGAGGCCTTTCCATTGCAGGATCTGCCTGAGATCGATCAATTGTAAGGCGGTCTTTAATATGCCGAAGTCCTTTTCCAGGATGAGCAGTTTTTTACCCGGCTTAAGGTGCCTGACCATGGCCAGGACGTGATAGCCCAACCCTAAACCAAAGACCGCAATAAGACTGGCTGAAGACAAATCATAGGCCTGGATAAACCGGCCGGCTTCTTTCAGGGGATCATATCGGCTGTGAAGGAAGTTGTTTCCTATCTTGAGAGTAGGCAGTCCCTGTCGAGCAGGGATAACTTCAATTTCGCCTGACGGTTGAATATTCTCGACTTGCCGGGCCAACTCAGGCTCGATATACCTGAGCAGCTTGAGATTATTCCCATAAAGTTGGTTATCTTTGTCCATTTAATAAAATAGGCTGAAGGCTGAAGGCTGAAGGCTTTTAGGCTGAAGGCTTTTAGGGACGGTCTTCAGTCTTCAGCCTTCAGCCTATCCTTTGTTCCTCATAGTTTCAAGGGGTGAAGAGCGAACAGTTAAGGGTATTTTTACCTTCAGGCCATCCTGTCTGGCCGATTCATAAATAGCCATAATCATTTCCAGGGCCAGCCGGGCTTCATGGCCGCTGGAGATACTCTCTTTACCTGTCTCGATACATTCAATTACATCTTCCACCCCGCCAATAAAGATATTTTTTTGTCTGGCTGGGTCAGGGAAAGGCCTTTCGGCTAATTCCCAAAAGCCTTCATACCTGGGACTGACGTCTGTTTCCCACATAGCCAGGGACTCATTACCGATCAAGATCCTGCCTCTTGAACCCTGAATGTCCAGCTCAAAGTTAAAATACTCTCTGCCTCCGCTACCCTCAACCGAAGCTATTACACCGTTTTTAAAATAAATAATCCCATGGGCGACATTTGAGACAAAAACGCCTGTTTCATGCGGCTTCATCTCCACAAATCCTGAAACCCAAGCCGGTTCTCCGGCAAAGAAGGTGAGCATATCCATTAGATGAGTTCCGTCACGGACAAGGGTATAGTCCTCTAAGATCACCGGGGATGATTCACTATTCCAAACACATCCATAGCCGCCCCCCAAGGCATTGGCATTTATGAGCGCTAACTCCCCAATTACTCCCTCTTCAATCAATCTTTTGGCCTGGTGATAGTTGGCGCTCCATCTTCGTTCGTGGTTAATAACTAAGGCGGTATTACATCTCTTGGCCGTCTTGATCATCTGATCGGCCTCAATTAGTGAAAGGGCGATTGGTTTTTCACAAATGATACCCTTTACTCCGGCTTCGGCGGCGGCGATGGTTATTTCAGCATGAGTGTCACCCCAGGTGCAAACACTGACTATATCCAGGTCTTCGCGCTCAAGCATCTTACGGTAGTCTTGATAAAGGGCCTTAACCCCCCATTCTTCTCCAAAACAACGAAGCCTGTCCTCATTTATATCACAGGCGGCGACTATTTCAGTTTTGTCAACGGCGGCATAAGCCCCCGCATGGGTGCAGGGATGCCCTCTCAACTTGTCGTGCTCTAAGATACTGGCCACCCGACCGCAGCCAATAATGCCTACTTTATATTTATCCATCCAACCCTTTATCTCCCCGCCAATTTCACCCTCACCCTATCCCTCTCCCATCAAGGGAGAGGGAATTTTGCTTTGTCTCCCAACTAACTGCCTAATGCGGCGGTGAGCGGTGCCCGAAGGGCATCCGTCTCCACTGCCTGGTTCTCCCCGGAGCGAAGCGGAGGGGAGAACCAGGCAGTACCGCTCACCGCCGCATTCCCCCCGTCGCTACGCTCCAGGGGGAACGAAAAGCTCAGCCACCGCCTTTGGCGATCGGCTGCAGCGAGTTGTTAGACAATCATAATGTAAGAACATGATCGTATTTTAATATCCTTTCGTCTATTGTCAGTAATCCAAGATTGTAAACTTGAGCCGTAGCAACAATAATCTGGTCGGCTGGATCACGATGGAAATTGCCGGGTAGTTTTGTTGATGCTATTGCAATTCTGGGCGTTAGTTCGATTAACTGTATGTCTGGCAAGGTTGTTGCGACTTCCATCCACTCTTCAATTGGACATGCCAATTTCAGCCTATTATACTCTACCAATTTAGCAACTTCCCAACATGATATGACACTCACACCTAAACCGTCTGCCCTATGCTGTTCTATAACTTGTTTGTGCTTTTCAGTAAGTTGCTCACTTTCATCTGCAAACCAGATCCAAATGTGTGTATCTAACAATATCAACCCAGCACCTCCCAATCATCTTGAGCTACTGGTTCTGTGGGGTCAATATACTCGAGTACTTTACCACGCAACGGTGAAGGAATTGATTTACGCACTTTCCCCCTCCAACCTAAGATAATGACCTCAACCAATTCTCCCTCTTGAAATGGGAGAGCATTGAGGTGTAATACACCGTTTGTCGTAATTCTTTTTTTAATTCGATAAGCTTCCATTGATAAACCCCCATTTCATGTATTATTCTGAACAGCCTAACTTAGTTTTGAGTAGTTACTTTATCTCTGCGCCTCGGTCAGTTAGTCCTCCATAGTAGATATATCCCCCGTGGGCAGGCCCAGGTCCCAGGCCTTAAGGACACGGCGCATGATCTTCCCGCTTCTGGTCTTAGGCAGTTTGTCTCTGAAATCAATCTCTCGAGGGGCGGCGTGAGTAGCCAGATGTTCCCTAACAAACTGAGTTACTTCACGCTTTAGTTCATCGGAAGGCTCATACCCCTCACGAAGGGTAATAAAGGCCTTAATGGCTTGACCTCTGACCGGATCCGGTTTGCCAATCACGCCGGCCTCGGCTACGGCCGGATGTTGAACCAGGGCGCTTTCCACTTCAAAAGGCCCAACCCTTTCACCGCAGGTCTTAATGACGTCATCCGCTCGTCCGGCATACCAGATAAAACCGTCTTCATCCTTGTAAGCAGAATCACCGGTTAGATACCAGCCCTTAATTCGGAAATATTCCTGGAATTTCTCCTCATCACCCCAGATAGTTCGCATCATTGACGGCCAGCCAGGTCTGACTACCAGATGCCCCATCTCACCGGCGGACACTTCATTTCCTTCCTCATCTACCACCGTGGCGTAAGTGCCGGGAAAGGGTTTGCCTGTAGCCCCGATCTTAAAGTCCATACTGCGATAGTTGCAGATAAGCTGCATGCCTGTTTCTGTCATCCACCACGTTTCATGGGGAGCCAGTCCGGTGATCTTTCTTATCCAGCGCAGGGCCTCAGGATTAAGAGGCTCGCCCACGGTGCAGATATGACGAAGACTGCTTAAGTCATATCTTTTGGCTACCTTTTCCCCGGCGCCCATCAACAGGCGATAGGCCGTGGGGGCGGAATACCACATAGTAACCTTGTATTTTTCAATGGTCTTATACCACCTGGCCGCCCCAAATGGCCCTCCTAAAACCACACTGCTGATACCCAGGGTCCAGGGGCCATAAACACCATAAGATGTCCCGGTCACCCAACCCGGATCGGCTGTATTCCAATAGATATCATCATCTCTAAGATTCAGGGCCCACTTTGAGGTCTGATAGTGCCCTACCATAGCATATTGACGATGAAGGGCCCCTTTGGATCGACCGGTAGAACCGGAGGTGTAATGAATGATCAGACCGTCATCCAGGCTCAACCATTCCGGGGTACAATCTTCAGAGGCCACAGACATCTCTCCCTCATAGCTTACCTCGCCTTTTTCCAGGGGAGTATACAATGCCCCACTATCTCCTACCATAATAGATGTCTCCTCTTCTTCACTCAAGACCGCTTTGGGCATTTCACCCCTGGCCCCCACTAAAATAGTGTGTTTCATGGCCGGCAGTTTGGCATAAGGGATCCGCTGTTTGAGCCGTTGATTAGTAATGATCGCTACCGCTGCGCTATTCTCCATCCTGTCTTCGATAGCCTGTTCCATAAAGGCCTCAAAGAGGGGAACCGGAATAGCCCCAATCCGATTGATGCCCAGAATGCCAATGTAAAGTTCCGGACTGCGGGGCAGCAGGGTCCCTACCCGGTCTCCTTTTTTAACCCCCAGTTTCTTAAGGACATTCCCGAATTTAGAGGAAAGAATCTTGAGATCCTGAAAGGTATATTTTTCATCTCTTTCGTCATCAGAGTAATAAAGGGCGACTTTGTTTTTTCTCCAGGAGGCGGCATGCCGGTCGACGGCCTCGTGAACCACATTTACCTGGCCTGTTTTATCCCAGTCAAATTGGCCTTCTACCTCCTTCCAGTCAAAACTCCGGCAGGCCTCATCATAATCTTGTAGATTGGCATCAATGTCAGCCGGCTTCCGTTCCCATTCCACCTTTTCTTTAATAAAGGCCGGCACAGTAGATCCAGAACCCATAAATTTTTCGGACATCTTAATATCTCCTTTCTTTGTTGTTTTTTGGCGCGCCATTTCGCCTAACGGCATTTCACTCTTTTGTCTTCGTTAATTTTCCGCTCCACAAGTTCATAAATCTCTGTTGCTATAGTAACAGATTCCTCTGCCATTTCAGGAGTAAAATCATATATTGGGGGACGGTTCAAAATCATCCATTTTCTTGTGAAACTTTAGGCGCGGTTAACCTTCCGCAGAAGTAGGGTGGACATTACCCACCAATCTGTTCGCCATCTACGCCTTTTTGGTGGGCGGTGCCCACC
>JBFMHI010000080.1 GCA_040753085.1 bacterium
ATGTCCGTTCCGTAGACGGACAACCACAAGGGTTGTCCCTACAGCCTAAGGACAGACCCGAATCACGGACACGGCTCACGGATTTTCCGTGTTTCATCTGTGTGCATCTGTGGCTGAACGGTTACATGGATTTCTATTTAAGGCATCGAAGTTGTTCACGAGCTTCTCTAAGAACCTGATCGGCTGGCTTGCAAACCGCTTTGCCAGACCTGATTTCCTCATCTCTGCGCTGAATTTCGGATAGCCAGGCAGACTTGATCTCGTTATCCTCTATTTCATCCAGGCTTTGGATAAGTATTTCCGCTAATTGAGCCCTTCTTTCAGGAGGCAAAGATAAGCTCTCCGATGTAACTTTCTCAAATTCTATCAGTCTTATCTCCTCACTTAACTCGTCTCTCCGGTCAATTTATTAATCAAGGCCAGCAGACACCCTAAGGCCAAAAAGGCCCCCGGCGGAAGAATCATAACCAACACCGGTTGATAAGCCGCCCCAAAAAGAGCCCCCCCCAGAATAGTGCCGTTACCTAAGATCTCCCGAACAACCCCCACCCCAGTCAACGACAGGGTAATACCCACCCCCATTCCTAAACCATCAGCCAGAGAAGGAATCGGGGGGTGTTTGCTGGCAAAGGCTTCGGCTCGTCCCAGGATCACACAATTAACCACAATAAGGGGGATAAAAAGTCCCAATGCCTTGTATAACTTATAGTCGATCGCCGCAATTCCCATATCAACAATGGTGACAAAGGCGGCAATAATCACTATAAAAGTAGGGATCCTTACCTTGGCTGGGATTGATTTTCTGAGAATAGAAATGACCAGATTGGAACAACATAAAACAGCAGTGGTCGCAGCGCCCATAGCCAATCCGTTTAAGACTGACGTGGTTACAGCCAGAGTCGGACACAGCCCTAAAAGCATCCTGAATATAGGATTTTCACTAATAATACCTTTGCTGAAATCTTTAGCGATAGACATACATCCTCTCCCTTAAAGTTTCGACCTGTGAAATAGGAGGACAAATATCCCCCCACTTAGGGTGATGAAGAGAATAAACAGGTCGCTCCTCTGGAGCTAATTTGTTGTGGGGGGTATAATCTTTCTACAAACAGACCGCTCCTCTGGAGCTAATATGAATAAAGCTCCGTAGGAGCGACCTGTTTGTAGAGAGCTTGCATATCTGTTTCTGGCATTTTATTTCAACCTATTTCACAGGTTGAACTTTAGTGAACGCTGGGCGGACTGAAGAGCTCATCCTCTTCTTCTATGAAATCATTCAAGAATTCCTCTCTGGCCCTAAGATGTTCAAAGGCCTCTCTGGCTTCCAGGCTCATCTTTACCTCGGCTCTCAAGGCCATCAATTCTCGATAGACCTTCTCTTTCATGGCGGCAACTTTTTCTCTTAATTCTCTTTCCAGACTCGTTACCCTGGCTTGCAACTCGGCCACTTTGGCCTCCATATCAGATTTTGTCTTTCTAAAATCCGCTTCTAATTTGAGGATCCGTTCCTTTAACTCCATATTACAAGCCTTGATTCTCTCTATCTCAGCCTCAATTTCGGCGGCCAATCGCTCTCTCTCTTCCTGGCTCTTCATCTGCCTCAACCTCCATTCTTAAATTGCAACTATTTAGCCACGAATGAACCCGAATTATCACCCATTTATTTGGGTATATTAGGGTTAATTGTGGCAAATTCATCTTTAACCTTTTCAAATAGACGGAGTCCCTTACTAACCGCTTCACATACCGCCCGGGGGGAAATAGTCGCCCCACTAATAGCCTCAATATCTCCGCCGTCTTTCTTAACGGCAATTTTATCAGCTACTAACTTAGAGTTGGTCAAAGACTTATCTTTAAATTGCTCTTTGAAGGTGTTATTTTTCTCCGGATCGTCGATCTTACTCCCCAGGCCAGGGGTTTCCAGATGCTTAACCACATCAATTCCGGTCAGGGTTCCTTCCAGATTTACTCCCAGCATAACTTCAATCCGTCCGGAATAAGCATTAGAACTCTCTTGTTTGAAAGCCACACCCATAATTTGCTGATCATCTTTGGCTACATAAAAATCAGTCTCCTCCAATCTGATGCGGCCGTCTGATTGGCCGTCAAGCATATCAAGTTCTTGATCAGGCTGATCAGGTTGATTATCGTGAGGGGGAAGAACCGCCTCTATGGCCTCCAATTTGGCCAACCGGTCCTGTTTTTCTCGGCCGGGCAGGGTTTTTTCCTCAGCCACCGAGAGGGCAAAACCAGCCACGGCGCTAACCAGAGTCAAAGTAAGCACTAACCTCAACAATTCAGTCACCGGATTTCACCTCCCCATATTTGGTCGGATGAGTAAATTTCCACCTGTCCAGAAGGGGGGTAAAGGCATTCATCAGCAGGATAGAGAAAGAGACGCCCTCTGGATACCCGCCGAATAAACGGATTAGCCCGGTAATAAGCCCGCAACCCAACCCAAAGATAATCATCCCCCGGGTGGTGATAGGTGTAGTCACCATATCAGTGGCCATAAAGAACGCCCCTAAGAAAAGGCCGCCGTTCAAGATATGGTAAATAGGGTTAGCGTATTGAGTTCCATCATATAACCAAAAAATACCGGTAAAGAGGACCAGTCCCGCAATGAAGGTTAAGGGTATATGCCAGGTAATATGGCCTCTCCAGAGGAGATAGATCGCCCCAATCAAAAGGGCCAAAACAGATACCTCACCGATACATCCGCCTACATTACCTAAGAAACTATGAATAAGGGGGATTTGGGCTATCGCCTCGATGCCTTTCTCCTTTAACACCCCCAGGGGGGTGGCCGTAGTGACTGCATCCAGCCCGCTCTGCCTCAGGGTTGGTTCAGGCCAGGTCGTCATCTGCAGAGGCCAGGAGATAAGCAAAAAGACCCTGGCTACCAGGGCCGGATTAAAGGGGTTGTTACCGAGTCCACCATAGACCTGTTTGCCTATGATGATGGCTACGACTGAACCTACGGCGGCCATCCATAAAGGGGCGCCTGAGGGAAGATTTAAGGCCAAAAGAAAACCGGTAACTACGGCTGAACCATCAGCGATGGTTACTTTCCGCCCCATCACGCGCTGACAAAGCCCTTCTACTACTACGGCCACAAAGATACAGGTCAAGGTAACAAACAGGGCCGGCAGACCAAAAAGGGCCAGCCCCACAATAGTGGCCGGCAGTAAGGCAATAACCACATCCCACATAATGAGGGATATCGTATCCGAAGACCATAAGTGAGGCGAGGCAGATACTATCAGTTTTGATTCTTTCATAGGAAACTCCCCTAATAGAATACAGATAGCAGATGGTGGAATTCCGCGGCCCTGTGTTCTCTGTTCTGTATTCTGGGCTTTATTTTCTCAGGGCTGCCTTGGCATATTTAAATAAATGCACCATAGGTCGCCGGGCCGGGCAGACATAGGCGCAACAGCCACATTCAACACAGTCAAGGAGATTATATCTTTTGGCTTCCTCGAATCGTTCATTCTCGGCCAGAATACCAATAATGCTGGGCATAAGAGACATAGGGCAGGCCCTCAGACATCGGCCGCAACTTATACAGGGGCCTGGCTGGTCAGGGGGAATCTCGGCCCTCGGAAAGACAAGAATACCGGAAGTGCCTTTAATTACCGGCACATCAAGGCTGGCCTGAGCTATCCCCATCATAGGCCCACCCATAATCACCTTGCCGGGTTCACCCTTTAGCCCTCCACACTGGTCGATGACAAAAGAAAAGGAACTTCCTGAACGGACCCGAATGTTTTGAGGACTGGCTATACCGGGGCCCGTCACCGTCACTATCCGGTCAATCAACGGCCTTCTGGTAGTTACTGCCTGAGTAATAGCCGCGGCGGTGCCTACATTTTGAACGACACACCCTACGTCCATGGGCAGCCCTCCGGAGGGGACCTCCCGGCCAACTATAGCCGCAATCAATTGTTTTTCTGCGCCTTGAGGATATTTTGCCTCCAGGGTAACTACTTCTATATTCATTTTGGCTACGGCTTTTTTAAGTAAAGTAATGGCTTCCGGTTTGTCATCCTCCACCCCAATATAACCTTCTTCGGCGCCCAGGACCTTCATCATAATGGCCAACCCGGTAATGATCTTGTCCGTCTCTTCTACCATCAAACGATAATCAGCGGTAAGATAAGGTTCGCATTCAGCCCCATTAAGGATACAGACCTTAATCGGTTTGTCCTTGGGCGGAGAAAGCTTCACATGCGTAGGGAAAGCCGCTCCGCCAAGCCCAACCAGGCCGCTCGATCGAATACTGCCTAATATCTCTTCCGATGAAAGTTTCTTCCAGTCTCGTTCAGGGCCTAACTCCACCCAGGTATCCGTCTCATCAGACTCAATGGTGACGGCCGGGGCTTGTCCCAGCACCGGGTTAGGCATAGGGCCAACATTAGTCACTTTTCCGGCAATACTGGCATGAATGGAGGCGGAAACAAAGGCAGGGCTTTCACCAATCACCTGTCCGACTTTCACTACATCGCCTTTGGCTACTTTGGACTCACAGGGGACGCCCAGATGCTGACTTAAAGGCAGGACAACTTGTGGAGGGGGAGGCAGGGTCCGAACCGCCTTGTCCCGGGTCAAATTTTTACCTTTAGGTGGATGAATTCCGCCTTTTTTGAAAGTGGTAATCATCGCGCGGCCTCCCGCCGCCACAAACGAGCCTCGAGTATCGAGCCTCGATCCTCGATCCTCGATACTGGTTCCTTTACCCGCCTCGAGCACCATCGGAGGAACGGTTACCTTAAATGCTGTTCACCAACCCAAATAAAGTGTCCTCATTATAAACTAATTAGTCAGCAATGTCAAGCATTATTTCACGTAAGTGGATAAAAAGGACAGGTCTTACACCAGCCCTTTACCCGCTTGCTTTTTCTCCTCGAGTAACCGTTCAGGTATAGCTGCACGGATTAGCACGGATAAATAACACAGGACAGAAGGCGGAAGTGTAGGGACAGGGCTTGTCCCTGTCCGTGCTTGTCCATGTCCGTTCCGTAGACGGACAACCACAAGGGTTGTCCCTACAGCCTAAGGACAGACCCGAATCACGGACACGGCTCACGGATTTTCCGTGTTTCATCTGTGTGCATCTGTGGCTGAACGGTTACCTCCTCGAAGAAGCAAGCACCACAACTTACATGACTGGGCAATCCACAACACCGTGGCGGCTGCCAGGACCAGAGAAAGCATCAGCTTTATCTGGTTAATGATTACACCAAGACTTATCAAGCCTAAGATAATATCCCGGCCAAAATTCCAGACTACTTCTTTTTGAAGAAAAAGGGCGTCTAATCTCCCTATCCTTTCCGGATCGGCTTGCCTGATTTTGGCTGGAATAATGAGAAGGAAGGTTATGCCGGTGTAATAAATCAGAAAGTTGGAGAGAATGGCTAAAAAACCAAAGGCCAGTCCGGTCAGATTGGCGCCTTGAGAATAGTGGTTAAAAATCAGGGCGGCCAGGAAGGCAAAATCAAACAGCCGGTCTCCGACATGATCTATCCGTCTTAGATAAAGGTTGTTTAGCCCCCAGGTTCGAACAAGTCGAACGTCGGTGTAATCCAGAAGCAGATAGAGCTGAATCAGGATCGCTCCCTGGATGGATTGAGGCCACGGTTTGGTAAGGGCGATAATGGCCCATATCCCGGTCAGCCACGAGAGAATTAGCACGGCGCGGGCGCCGAGTCCAATTTTAAAAAAAAGCCGGGATAAAGGGTGGGAGAGTTCATCAAAAAGGCGTCCAGGGCCAACACCGTTGCCTCCCCTTAAATTCCCTTCCAGTTGGGCTAAAAGCTGGCTTCCTTCCAAAGAGAGCAGCCTTTTCATACCACGTGCCTCCTGAAATCCGTAACTATTCAGCCACTAAGGCACAAACTCGATGCTCGATGCTCGATCCTGGATACTGGATCCTTTACCAGCATCGAAGATCGAGCATCGAAGATCGAGGATCGAGCATCCAGCATCCAGCATCATGTGCTGAACGGTTACTTTTTATGATTGTCTCAAATTTCATAACATGTTCTAATTATTATCCTTTGATGAATCATTAACCACTGTGGCCACAATTTTGTTAACCCGCCCGCTAAACTCAGTTAGCCCTCCCCATCCAGCTTCGCCCCACTCGGTTGAACTTGGATTGAGATTAGATATGTCTTTTGTATTTCCGTCGGGAGTAAAGTAGTAAACCTTAGTTGTCTTCTGCCCGACTGATTCAGCAACACGTTTCATTGAATCCGACTTTCGGACCTCAAAAACTTCCAACAGTTTTGTGAAGTCAGCCTGACGGTCCGCGATAACACGCATAGCCCACACGACATCCAGAATGTGCGGCGAATGCGTGGAGAGACAGATTTTGTATCCTCTCCAAAGAAGCTCCAAAACCAGCAACAGGACGACCGAGATGGCATCCGGGTGCAGACCCATCTCCGGTTCCTCAATTACCACCCTTTCCACATCTTTTCTTAGTTTCACCTTTGCCCCAGGCATAAGCCAATATAGTCCCATCAACAGCGGCACAAATTCCCTTTGGCCTGCCGACCATGCCATATAAGGGATGGATTTGCTTTTCTCTCTCTGCTGCAAGACTAACCTTTTTTGAGCGCCATGCCTATCAACCCGAAGGCCGAATCCGCCGAACACATGCTTTGACAGGAGATCCCGATACTCCCTCTTAAGCCGATTTGTTTTAGGGAACAAGACATCAGTGCGGCCAAATTCTTGTTCCATTAAAATACGAAAAGTTTCGCTAAGATCTCGCACAGTAAACGGATCCTCGCTACCAAAGCCTGTAAATGGACGCGGCCAACCGTTGGCAAGGGAAAGCACACGTTGGGCCGGGATATAAAACAAGGAAGATTTTTGAATCCGACGACGCGGACTCGCCAATTCGGCAAGGTCTTCTTGCTGACCATTGACAGTTAATTTACTGGGGGACTCGGTATTCGTACCTTGAAGCCAAATACCGCCCATACCTTCTCCAGTAAATATCAAGAAAGGTTTTCGTATCACTACGTTTCCAATCAATGCCATGCTTTTTTAGCTGACCGTGGATATAGCCGGTGTCGGCGACAAGTTTAAGAAACTGCAGGAAAATGCTTTTTCCTGTAGCCTGAGGTCCGACTAAAATGGTCAAGTCTCCAAATTCCACCTCTGCGCATTTGATTTGCCCGGTGTGTTCTATTTTTAGTGAGGAGATATCCATTTTCTATTTCCTCCCTTTAACTTTTTCAACTCCCGAATCAATCCAGTGTGCCAGAGTAGTTACGTCGTTTATAAGTATAGCCCATAGTAACAACAAAGTCAATCACTTTTTCCTTGACTTTCCAACTACTGATGGATATAATAGCTGAGAGTTGGGAACTGAAAGGTCTCAATTCTCTACTTTCTACTCTCCACTCTACCAATAAGGGGATCACGATAAATGAAGGCTTACTTGCGACTTTTAACTTATCTTAAACCATACCGATGGATGCTTTTATTGGCTTTTGTCTGTATGGGGGCAGGCTCGGTTTGCACTCTGGCTCTGCCGTGGATGATACGTAATCTTATCAAAAAATCCTTAGATACAGGTGACCTGGCCGGCTTGAACCTGGTTATCTTAACGGCCGCCATCATTGTTTTCCTCCTGGCCTTAGCCCGGTATGGGGAACAGTTCTTGATGAACTATGTGGCCCAGCGAATTATTTTCACCCTTAGAAACCAGATATTTACCAGGTTCACTACCCTGTCTTTAAAATATCATATCAGCCGGCGAACCGGGGAAATGATGTCCAGGATTATCAATGATGTGAATATCCTTCAAAGCTTCATTGATTCAACCGTAGTTAAACTCATTCAAGAGCCGTTAGTTCTTTTAGGCGGAATCGGTTTCCTCTTTTATCTTCACTGGAAATTGACCTTGCTTTCCCTTGTCCTGGGACCACTTATTGCCATAACTATCAGTAAATTCGGTCGGAAGATGCGCCGGGTATCTATGCGAATTCAAGAAAAGATAGCCGATTTAACCGCCTTCCTGGAAGAGGTTATCAAGGGTATTCAGGTGGTCAAGCTCTTTGGCCAAGAGAATTATGAAAATACTCGATTTGAGCAAGAAAATAAGCGATACCTCAGGCTTTATCTTAAAGGGGCCAAATTACAGGCGGCTTCTACTCCCTCTATTGAGTTCTTAGGCTCGATGGGCATTATCATCGTTCTCTGGTATGGAGGCCACGAGGTTATATCCGGCCGCCTGACGACGGCCGATCTGATCACCTTTGCCCTTTACTTACTCACTATCTCTATGCCCATTCGAACCTTAGCCAGGGCCAATATGGCTATTCAACAAGCGGCCGTGGCCGGAACCCGCATCTTTGAAGTTATTGACCTTCAGGAGACCTTGCCTGAAGTTCCCCAGGCTCATAAGTTAGAGTCGTTATCCGGCCGGATAGAGTTCCTAAATACCTCTTTTGGTTATAATGGTCAAAATGTGCTTCATCAGATAAACCTGAAGATTAAACCAGGGGAAGCGATTGCCTTAGTCGGGCCATCAGGGGGAGGGAAAACCACCCTAACAGACCTCATCCCCAGGATGTTTGACCCTACCTCCGGCAGCGTGGTGATCGATGGCTATGACTTAAGGAAGGTAGATTTGAAATCTTTAAGGAAGCAGATTGCGGTCGTTCCCCAACAGACCATCCTCTTTTCCGGCACGGTCGCTGAAAATATTGCTTATGGCCGGCCTGACGCCTCTTTCGATGAGATCGTCAGAGCAGCCAAAGCGGCTAATGCCCATAACTTTATTATTAAACTGGAGAATGAATATCATACCCCTATTGGAGAAGACGGCGTTAAACTGTCCGGGGGAGAGCGGCAAAGGCTGGCTATTGCCCGGGCCATTATTCGACAGCCGGCCATACTCATCCTCGATGAGGCCACTTCAAACCTTGATACAGAATCCGAGGCCTTAGTTCAGGAGGCCCTGGCCAGGATAATGAAAAACCAGACCACCATTGTAGTGGCCCACCGGCTTTCCACTGTGGTCAGGGCAGATAGAATCGTGGTTATCAATAATGGACGGATTGTGGAAGTCGGCCGGCATGAAGAACTGTTGGCCGGCGGGGGATTATATAAGGCCTTGTATGAGGGACAGGCGGTGTGGTGAGAGAGAGGATGTTTTTATGAAAAAGCTGGGCCTTATTGCCGGGGCAGGGGATATCCCTTTACTTCTGGCCAGAGAGATCAAAAAGAAGGAAAGGGAGATGGTCGTCATAGATTTGAGCGGCGATAATCGCTTCGAGGGAGAGGGAGAAATAGAGCGGGTTTACCACCTGGCTTTGGGTAGGATAGATAAAATCATTCAGACCTTACATCGGGAAGAGGTGGAAGAAGTTATTATGATTGGCAAACTGGATAAAGGCATACTTTTTACTCAACCTGACCTGGATGAACGGGCTTATTCCTTGCTTAAAAGACTGCCGGACAGAAATGATACCTCTATTATGCAAGCCATAGTTAATGAATTAGAGGGAGAAGAGATAAATGTCTTAGATCAGACCAGGTATCTCTCGGAGTGGCAGCCGGCCAAAGGGGTTTTGACTAAGAAGGCGCCGGAACCGCACCAATGGCAGGATATTGAATATGGCTCTTCCCTGGCCCGGAAAATAGCCGCTCTGGATATTGGTCAGACTGTAGTGATCAAGAAACAAACTATTCTGGCGGTAGAGGCCATCGAGGGGACCGATGCCGCTATTAGACGGGGAGGAAAATTAGGTGGGGACGGGGTAGTGGTGGTTAAGGTAAGTCGTCCTTATCATGATGTTCGGTTTGATGTCCCGGTAGTAGGTATAAAGACAGTCCGCACTATGGCCGAAGTTAAGGCCGCGGTGCTGGCTATTGAGGCTAAAATGACCCTGATGGTTGAAAGAGACCGTATCCTGGAGGAAGCCGATAATGGGGGAATGGTCATCGTGGCGGTTTAGCCCTTATACCCGTTTTTTCTGAGAAAACGGGTTTCTTGCCCCACCCTGATTACAACATAATTGAATCTAAGCAATCAGACCAATGAAAAGTAAGCATCAGAAGACACTTGAAGCTATCTTTGAAGAACCCATCCGGCGAGATATTAAATGGGATGAGGTAGTGTCTCTTATTATGGCCTTGGGAGGTTCGGTTAGACATAAAAGAGGTTCGGCCAGAAGGTTTGATCTAAAGGGTATATCGTTCAATATCCATGAACCACATCCGCAAAATGAATTGAAACGCTATGCCGTTAAAGGCTTACGGGATTTTTTAATAACAGCAGGAGGAATAGATTATGCAATATAAAGGATATACCGCTGAAATTGAATACGATGAAGAGGATGGAATATTCCATGGAAGAGTAGCCAATATTATAGATGTAATAGTGTTTGAAGGTAAATCTGGAGAGGAATTAAAAGAGTCTTTTCAGGCAGCCGTAGATGAATATTTAGAGGATTGCCAAGAGATAGGGAAAAAGCCTTCATCAAGTCATTTTGTTTTGAGTATTACTCCGGAAGATCATCAAAAAATATCAATAGCCGCCACCAAAGCGGGTATGAATCTTAATCAATGGGCCACTCAAATCCTCTTACAACATGCGTTATCCACATGAGAAGTAATTACTCAGCCCACCAAATACCCCAAAAAACCCGAAAAGATAAGGAAATCAAGAGAAGAATTCGTCGTAAGATAGTTAGAAATAGACTCTTTATTGGGTTTAGTTCTTTTATCTTCACCCTTATTCTTTATCTTATTGGTTTGACTCTCCGTCTCAAGGTAGTGGGAGAGGAAAGGGTAGATGAATTTCGTCAAAAAGGTCAGAGGCTGATCTACTGTCTCTGGCACAGCAGAATCCTTTTGACGGCTTATCGTCTCAGACATCGGGGCATAAATGTTATCGTCAGTCCGAGCAGAGATGGGGAGTATATCAGCCGGATTCTTAAATTAACCGGTTCTTGTCCCATTCGGGGTTCGAGCAGCCGGGGCGGTCTAAGGGCGGCGGCCCAGCTTATTAAACAAATGAGCGCCGGTTGGGATGGGGCCATCACCCCGGACGGACCTCAAGGACCACCGGAGCAGGTTCAACCAGGTATAATTAAAATCGCCCAACATTCGGGGGCATTAATCATTCCCCTTACCTACGAGGCCCAACCAAAGATTACCCTTAAATCATGGGACCGCTTCATTATCCCTTATCCCTTTAGTCGGGGGATATTCATTTATGGAGAACCCATAACTGTTCCTCCAAAGCTTACTAAGGCCCAACTGGAAGAACTCAGGGAAAGATTAGAGCACGAGATGGCTAAAATTGAGGGTATATCTAAGGAGTATTTAACCCTATCACAACCCAAACATAGATAAAACTATAAGACACCTTTCTACATAGCCTCTCTCACTCTTTGCCTTTCTCAGCCTGAATCCCTCAAAATGCTTGACAAACTGCGAACAGTTGCTATATAATAAAAAACCATGGGACAAAGCTCCCTTGGGGCGTCTTAGAAACATTGAGTTGAAGTTGGAGTCTGAGAAAAAGGGTAACTACTCAAAACTAAGTTGAGTAGTTACCCTTGAAAAGGCCGTGTCGTAATGCGAGGACTGCGAGCCGAAGGCGAAACAGGACGGATTGCGCCCTCCCTCATTCCGTTCGGGCTCACAATTGACAAGTTCTCAACTTGATTTTGAGTAGATACGAAAAAGAAAAGAAAAAGGATAAGGCTATGGGAGAGTTTGATATAACCTTAAAGAGGCTTTCGGATGAGTTTACCGTAGACTATGCCCGATTTGCCCTTGATGATGAGAGAATCAATTTGGTAGGCAAGATAGATGTGAGCAAAAT
>JBFMHI010000081.1 GCA_040753085.1 bacterium
ACACCTTGAATCTTAGCTGTTTTACGGCTAAAGAGACCTCTTAGGTAATACAGCCGTGCTTCTGCAATATATCTTATTGCAATAGGTTATAAACTTAATTTTTGCTATTGGCGAAAGTCAGGTTATAGAAGAGCTTTACCGGCAGATCGGGCAACTAAAGGTTGAGCTTGACTGGCTTTTTAAAAAAAAATCTGGAATTAACACCTAAGGAGAAGAAATTGCTTATTGACCACGCAAACAAATCTATAACGATAACCAGACAGGCAGAACTTCTGGGCATAGCCAGATCGACCGTGTATTATGAGCCTGTTGTTGATCTTTACGGCTTAGAGCTCATGCGATTCATAGATGAGCAATACACGAAGACACCTTTTTATGGTTTCAGGAGGATGACGGTATCATTGAACAGGAACGGTTACTTAGTAAACAGGAAAAGGGTCCAGAGGCTGATGAGACTGATGGGGATTGAAGCCATCTATCCGAAGCCCAATCTGAGCAAACCACATCCAAACAACAAGATATATCCTTATCTGCTATTCGTAGCCTTCTTACCAGCCAGCAGAAGTAGGGGCGAAGGGCTGTTCGCCCCTACTTACAAACGACTGGCTCAACCCTTTCTTCAATGGATATATTTTGATATATTTTTTCAATTTAAGGAGACCACCAACTAAACTTAACATACTGTCCGATTTTCTGGGTCCATTATACGGTGACGGCTCGGCTCGGTTTTGGGATAGGCTCTAAGCAGCTCATTCCGGATTGCTCTGTAGCCCTGCTTCATCTTTATCAACTATCACGATGTTAGGAGACAACCGACCGTCACAATACCCACTTTCGGTTGACAGGCTCCATTTTATGTGATATATTAGGACTTGTCGGTATTGTCGGGGCTTACCCGCTGCTACTACTTTGATTATGAAAGACGGATAAAGATTAACGCAGAGATTGCAGAACAAGCGCAGAAGACGCAGAGAAAAAGCAAGTTTAATCTCTGTGAACTCTGCGCAATCTCTCCGTTCTTTGCGTTGAAAAATTACCTCTCAAAGTGTTACCAGACGTTACCATCTTATTTGAGGAAAATGGGACACGGCTGACTTGTGTTATGAAAGAAGAAGTGAAATATTGATTTTGATCGCTGATGGGCCAAATATGGGGAAGGACGCTTGACGAGAGAAATTATGCTAACTGAGGATAGATACTGGACATACTTTGATGAAGCCTGAAAGAAAATTATAGAACAGTTCTTCCCGCAGCTTTTATGCTTTTTCGTCCCCGAACTCTACGAAGACGTAGACTTCTCAAAGGGAATTACCTTTCTGGATAAGGAAATGAAAAAGTTGTCCCTAAAGGCCGTAAAGGGCGCCAAACATGTGGACAAACTGGTCAAAGTTTACCTCAAAGAGGGAGGGGAACAATGGATTTTGGTTCATATAGAGGTTCAAGGGTCTCCAGAAAAAGACTTCTCACTTCGGATGTTTAGATATTTCTATCTGATATTTGACAGGTATGGCCAGAAGGTAGTAAGTATGGCCATATTGACCGGGCCAAAGAGAGTTGCCGAAGAGGGAAGATACGAGCTTAAAACTTACGGGAGTGGCGTAGAGTTTCAGTATCTTTCTTTCAGGTTGATGGATTATAATAAAGATAAGCTGGAGCAAGATTCTAATCCAATATCCTTAGTAGTTTTGGCCTCGCAGGAAAAGGAACGGGCCAAACAAAAAGAAGAGAAGTTTGATACCAAGCGATATCTTGTAAGAAAGTTATATGAACGAGGATACCAAAGGGAGAAAGTAGAAGGACTGTTTCAATTTATCGATTGGGTCTTACAACTAAGCGATGAAGAAGAATTGCTGATATGGGAAGAAATAAAAAAATTAGAGGAGGTGAAGAAAATGCCCTATGTTACAAGCGTGGAGAGAATCGGAATGAAAATCGGAAGGGAAGAAGGAATGAAAATAGGAAGGGAAGAAGGAATGGGAATCGGAATGTTGGCTGAGGGTAGAGAGATGGTATTGGAGGCATTGGATGTGCGGTTTAATGAAGTTCCAACTTTTATCGCCAATGTTGTGAATCAGATAGAGGACATATCCCTCTTAAAATCCCTCTTGCGATCTGCAGTCCAATGTACTTCACTGGAAGAGTTTGAACAGGCCTTAGAAAAATCTGGGTAATCGGTGGATAAAATAGTTGATTGCACAGGGGTCGCATTTTTTCCGCTTGACTTCTCTATTCTGGTAGACTATACTTGGCAAGAAAGTAACTACTCAGGTGGATAGGCTGAAGGCATTTAGACGGTAGGAGGGAATCAGGGCGTAATCAAATGGTAGGAACCGACAAGGTTTTGGGTGCTCTGATTCAGTCAAAGGCGCAAAAGCTAACAGCCTATAGCCTACCGTCCAAACTACCTAAGTAGTTACGAGAGAAAAAAGAAAAGTAACTACTCAGCCACTAAGACACAAAGACGGGCTGAGTAGTTACAAAGAAAACTGGGAAGGAAACCACGAATATGACCACGACCGATTCTATATCCCCCCCTCATTTTATCCGAAATATCATCAAAGAAGACTTAACAACAGACAAGTATGGAGGTCGAGTTCAAACCCGATTTCCACCGGAACCTAACGGTTATTTGCATATTGGACATGCCAAATCCATCTGCCTCAATTTCGGGCTGGCTGCTGAGTTCGGAGGTCTTTGTAATTTGCGGTTTGATGACACCAATCCCGTGAAAGAGGAAGAGGAGTATGTCGAATCCATTAAAGAAGACGTCCGATGGCTGGGATTCGATTGGACGGACAGGCTTTACTATGGCTCGGATTATTTTGAGCAGATGTATGAATATGCCGTGCAGCTTATCAAGGCAGGCAAAGCGTATGTGGATGATTTAAGCGCAGATGAAATCCGGGAGTACCGGGGGACGTTGACTGAACCCGGCAAGGAAAGCCCCTATCGGAACCGCTCGTTGGAAGAGAATCTGGACTTGTTTGAGCAGATGAAGGCAGGTGAATTTCCGGATGGCTGTCGCGTGCTGCGGGCGAAGATCGATATGGCCTCAGGAAATTTGAATATGCGGGATCCGGTTATGTACCGCATTCTCCACGCCAGACATCATCGGACAGGCGATGCATGGTGTATTTATCCCATGTATGACTGGGCTCACGGTCTGGAAGATTCCATTGAAGGCATTACTCATTCGATTTGCACCCTGGAATTTGAAGATCATCGTCCCTTGTATGATTGGTTTCTTGACCAATTGGGCATTTACCATCCCCAGCAGATTGAATTCGCCCGGCTTAATCTCACTTACACGGTGATGAGCAAGCGAAAACTCCTGGAACTGGTGACAGAGGGGCATGTCAACGGCTGGGATGATCCTCGGATGCCGACCATCTCAGGCTTGCGCCGACGCGGCTATACCTCGGAGTCCATCCGGAATTTTTCAGAGCGCATCGGTGTGGCCAAGCGGGACAGCATGGTTGATATCGCCCTGCTCGAACATTGCCTGCGGGAAGATTTGAACAAACGGGCTCCCCGAGTAATGGGGGTCTTGCGACCGCTCAGGGTGATTATTGATAATTATCCCGAAGATCGGGTAGAAGAATTGGAAGCCGTCAACAATCCGGAAGATCCAGGGATGGGGACACGAAAGGTCCCGTTTTCGCGGGTGCTCTATATCGAACAGGATGATTTTCGTGAAGACCCACCCAAAAAGTTTTTCCGCCTATCCCCTGGTCGTGAAGTCCGGTTAAGGTATGCCTATTTGGTCACATGCACTGAGGTGGTGAAAGATGAAAAAGGCCAGGTGGTAGAACTGCACTGCACCTATGATCCGGCCACTCGAGGCGGGGGCGCGCCTGATGGGCGTAAGGTTCAGGGAACCTTGCACTGGGTCTCGGCCGCTCACGCCCTGGAGGCTGAAATCCGGTTGTATGATCATCTCTTCCTAAAAACGGATCCCGGCGATGTCAAGGAGGGAGAGGATTATAAAAAATATCTGAATCCGAACTCATTGGAGACATTAACCTCGTGTCGGGTGGAACCCAGTTTGTCAGGCGCAAAAGCGGGGACATGGTGCCAGTTTGAACGACAGGGTTATTTCTGTGTCGATCCTGATTCTTCTGAGGAAAAACTTGTCTTTAATCGGACCGTGACCCTGCGAGATACGTGGGCAAAGATAGAAAAGAAACTATCTACTATAGACTGAAGGCTGAAGACTGAAGGCTGAGTAGTCTTCAGCCTTCAGCCTAATCTGCCTGAGTAGTTATCTGGAGAGATTCGTAACCGTTCAGCCACAGATGCACACAGATGAAACACGGAAAATCCGTGAGCCGTGTCCGTGATTCGGGTCTGTCCTTAGGCTGTAGGGACAACCCTTGTGGTTGTCCGTCTACGGAACGGACATGGACAAGCACGGACAGGGACAAGCCCTGTCCCTACACTTCCGCCTTCTGTCCTGTGTTATTTATCCGTGCTAATCCGTGCAGCTATACCTGAAGGGTTACAGAGATTCATAAATGGTCAGAGTAAGATTTGCCCCCTCGCCCACCGGTTATCTCCATATTGGAGGGGCCAGAACAGCCCTCTTTAACTGGCTTTACGCCAGGTCAAAAGGCGGGAAGTTTATCCTCAGGATAGAGGATACGGATGTCAAGAGATCGACTCCAAAGGCAGTGGAGGCTATCCTGGAGGGCTTGAGATGGCTGGGTCTTGACTGGGATGAAGGGCCTTATTTTCAGTCTGAGAGATTGGAGATATACCGGCGATATGCCCAGCAGTTGCTCGAATCGGGCAGGGCTTACGCCTGTTATTGCACGCCGGAGGAGTTAAAGGAAAAGCGGGCTAAAATGGTCTCGGCCGGGCAGGAGGCTGGTTATGACGGCACCTGCCGACAGCTTTCTCAGGCCGAGGCGAAACGGTTAAGAGAGTCAGGCCGAAAACCCTCCGTCCGATTCAAGGTCACCCCTGGAATGACTAAAATGAAGGATATCCTCCGGGGGCCGCTGGAGTTTGACAACCAACTCCTGGGTGACTTTATTATCCTGCGACCGGATGGGACGCCTACCTACAATTTCGCGGTGGTGGTTGATGACGGTGAGATGAAGGTCACTCATATCATCCGGGGAGATGATCATATCTCCAATACCCCCCGTCAGATTCTGCTTTTTGAGGCCCTAAGATTCGACCTGCCTTCTTTTGCCCACCTTCCTATGATCTGGGGATCAGACCGGACCAGACTAAGCAAGCGCCACGGGGCGACTTCAGTTACCGCCTATCGGGAAGAGGGCTACCTTCCGGAGGCCCTGGTAAACTACCTGGCCCTTTTAGGCTGGTCCACTTCGGATAGTCAGCAGATCTTTGGCAGAGAAGAATTGATCTCGAAGTTTTCTTTAGAAAGAATCAGCAAAAACCCGGCCATCTTTGATCCGGAAAAACTGACCTGGATGAACGGTGAATATATCAGATCCACTGACCTGGAAAGGCTACTCGATCTGGCCACGCCCTATTTAAGAGAGGTAAAAGGCCCGGCGGCCGAGGCTGATCGAGGGTGGTTCAAGGAACTGGTAAGACTTTATCAGGAGAGGATCAAAACCTTGAGTCAGTTGTCAGAGCAGGCTGACTTTTTCTTTACCGAGGAGATTCAGCCGGATGAAGATGCTTTAAATAAAGTGCTTAGGAAGGAAGGTGTGGCAGATATCTTAAGTCGGGTTAGAGATGCCCTGGCTGAGGTAGAGCCGTTTAATGTGGCCACAATCGAACACAACCTGCGGGCCTTAGCCGCTGAACTCGGGGTTGGGGCGGGCCAGGTCATTCACCCCTTAAGGGCATCCTTAACCGGCCGGCGGGCCAGTCCCGGGCTTTTCGAAGTCATTACCCTCCTCGGCCGGCCGACCACTTTAAGGAGGATAGAGCAGACCATCAATGACTTGAAAAAGAGGACCTAAAGAAGGCTGAAGGTAATCATTTGCTGGATGCTCGATGCTCGATGCTTGATCTTCGATGCTGGTAAAGGATCCAGTATCCAGGATCGTAACTCCTCAAAACTAAGTTAAGCAGTTAGTTGGGAGACAAAGCAAAATTCCCTCTCCCTTGATGGGAGAGGGATAGGGTGAGGGTGAAATGGGCGGGCAATATTATTACTCTTGCTAAAAACCTTATATATAGATGGGGTATTAGCAACAATAAGAGAGGGTTGTTTATTTCACCCTCCCCTAACCCCTCCCATCAAGGGAGGGGAAGCTTTTATGCCAACGCCGTCGTCGGTACAAAAGGAGATGAAACTTAACCCATAGCACTATAAATCTGTAATGAGCTTACTTTTTTAACTTGATTTTGAGTAGATACCCAGGATCGAGCATCGAGGATCGAGGTTGTGTCTTTGTGCCTTAGTGGTTGAACGCTTACGGCTGAAGATAGTTAGGCTTGTATCATTTGAACCAGTTCCTCTACATCTTCCACAATTAAATCGGCTTGGTGGGCCTCGAATTTCTTTCTCAAGGCGGCCTTATTATCCGTGGAGGCCAGGCATCCGATCGAGATAAAGTTAAGCTCTGACTTGGCCCGGTTAGCCGCTATGACATCATCCGGGAGATCGCCGATATAGGCACATCGCGTCTTGCTTCCGGCCCCTAATTCCCTGGCCACCTGAAGGAGTTTATACGGGTGAGGTTTAAGCCAGGCCCGGTCTGCCACATCATCCTGAGTGAGCACCACCTGGAAATATTTCTTTAAGTCAAAATACTTCAGGCCATAATCAGCATCCAGCCTGGGCCGGCCGGTGGCGATGCCCATTTTGACTAGCCCGGCCAGGTGTTTCAAGGTCTCTGGTTTGACCAGCCGGATTTCTTCGGTCAAGTATCCCTTGCCGTGGTAAACCAAGGGGGGCTGATGGTATACCTGTTCAAAATATTCCCGGCCCAAATAAAGTTCTTGGAATATCCTTTTAATCAGATTGCCTCTTAACTCATCCCCTTGAGAAAAAGAGAGGTCGGAATTTTCACCCTTAATCTCCCTTCTTAATCCGGTCAGACCTGCCTCCTTACCCTTAAGTCTATTGACCAAAGAGTCAATGTCTTTTCTCCGGACGATTTCTTCCAGAGATACCTCTGTTTTACTACCCGCCTTCTTCAAGATATTTAATATGGTCCGGCTGTCAATATTATCCCAATCTTCTTCTGATTTCTGACTTCTGACCTCTGACTTCTGATCTATCAGGGATAGCAGGTATTCCACCAGGCCGTAGGACAGGTCGTAATCATCGTTAAATCCACCCAGGTATTTAAAGGCGCTCACATCTTTTTCTGTAATCAAGTGGGCCTCTCCGTGAAGGCCAAGACAGCGTTGAAAATAAAGCTGAACCGTATCGATTACAGCCTGTTGGTAGGAATGGGATGTGTCTATCAAGACCCCATCCATATCAAAAATAAGAATGTCTATCTTCACCTTGGGTTTCGGGTTTGGGGCACCCGCTTGCGGGTCGTGGGGTTTTGAGTTCATTATAGTATTATGCGTTGTCTGCCAGCTAAGTTTTCCTTATCCTTGGATCGAGATAGTGGTAAAGCAAATCAACCATCAGGTTGATAAAGACAAAAACCACTGCCCCAAAGAGGACCGTGCCCATAACCACGGGCAGATCCCTTTTCATTACTCCTTCCATTACGGCATATCTTCCCAGTCCAGGCCAGCCAAAGATGGTTTCGGTTAGGACCGAGCCGTTAAGATAGCTGCCAAAATCGAGACCAATTAAGGTAATCACTGGAATGAAGGCATTTCGGAGGCCGTGTTTGAAGATAACTATGGTTTCCGAAAGTCCTTTAGCCCGGGCCGTGCGGATGTAATCCTGACGCAGCACTTCCAGCATAGCCGATCGAGTCAACCGAGCAATGAAGGCAGCCGATCTGACGCCCAGGGTCAGGGCCGGAAGGATAAGATGAGCCGGATCACCTCGCCCCATCCCCGAAGGAGGAAGCCAGCCCAGAGAGATGGAGAAAACAAAGATAAGCAGTAGTCCGAACCAGAAAACAGGCGTAGATATGCCTAAGACGGCCAGGACCATCGCGGCTCTATCCCAGATTGAATCAGGCTTGACCGCTGATAGCAGGCCGATGGATATCCCCATCAGACTGGCCACTATCATAGCTGATACAGCCAGATAAAGTGTATTAGGGAATTTTTCGACGATAGCTTCAGAAACCTTTCGGTGAGTATAATAAGACCGTCCCAGATCTCCCTGGACAATCTTGAGTAAGTATCGTCCATATTGAATTATAAGGGGTCGGTCAAGGCCGAGTTCCTTCCTGAGACGCTCGATGGCCGCCTCGTCTGTCCGTTCTCCAACCATACCCAGCACCGGATCCCCAGGTAGGACGTAGATAAGCACAAAGGTGATGGTGACAATCCCCCAGAGAACAGGAATAGTAGCCAAAAAGCGACGAGCAATGTAAAAAGGCATAGTAATTAATAATGGTACCTACTCAGCCTTCAGCCTTCAGCCTTCAGCGCCTATCTACCTGAGTAGTTAATTGATGTATAGAGACCAGGACAGGCCAGAGGGTCTTGAGTTCTTCCAGGCTGATCATATTAGGTCCATCGCACAGGGCTTGATTCGGCGAAGGGTGGACCTCAAGGAAAACTCCATCACAACCGGCCGCCACGGCCGCCCGGGCTAAACAAGGCACAAATTCTCTCTCCCCCCCGGAACAACTTTCTCCCCCACCAGGAAGTTGAACGGCGTGGGTAGCATCAAAGATAACTGGAAAACCAAAGGATCTCATAATAGGCAAAGACCGCATATCGACCACTAAATTGTGATAGCCAAAACTTGTGCCTCTCTCAGTAAGCAGGATTCGCTCATTTCCTCTTGATTTGATCTTCTCCACTGGGCCGGCCATATCTTGGGGCGCCATAAATTGCCCTTTTTTCACATTGACTACCTTCCCTGTTTCGGCCGCAGCAATCAAGAGGTCGGTCTGTCGGCAGAGAAAAGCCGGGATCTGGATAACATCGACTACCTCAGCTACCGGCTCCACCTCAGTGGGCAGGTGGACATCGGTAAGGACGAGGACGCCGGCTTCTTTTTTTACCTTTTTTAGGATTTCCAGCCCCTTTTTTAATCCCGGTCCCCGATAGGAATGGATAGAACTTCGGTTGGCCTTATCGTAAGAGGTCTTAAAAATAAATGGGACCCGAAGTTCTTGAGCTATCCCGGCTAACTTTTCAGCGGTATTCAGGCAATGAATTTCACTCTCAATCACACAGGGGCCGGCGATGAGTCCGAGGGAGCCTTTACCTCCCAAAATAACACTATCTCCTATGGGCAGCTCTTTAGTCATTTGGCTCACTCCTGGCATCTTCGTGGGTATGGTCGAAATTTTGTAACCGTTCAGCCACCGCCCCTACATTGTGTCTTAGTGTCTTTGTGGCTGAACACTTACAACTCATTTTATTTTATCCGTGCTAATCCGTGTCAATCAGTGGCTGAACGGTTACCTATATTTTATCCCTTAAATAGCAGAAAGTCAAGCATCTTCTTTCCGTTTAATGATGATCCAGCCAAAAGTCCCCCAAAATTGGAGTTTTTGTCTAACCATCGTAAAAGATAGCCTGAGAGAGAGATTTGTATCAAAATTGGCTTAAGACCCCTATATAGTGTCTCTTTTCACTTGACAAATTCCATATATTGTGGTATGATAACCATCGTTTTACTGTAACGTCCCGGTGGAGGGGGGACGATGGCGCGATTGCAATGGGAGGTAGAAAACCATGCGGTGTCCTTTTTGTCAACGTGAAGACGATAAAGTTATTGATTCCAGGGAGACCAGCAATAAGACTTCTATCCGGCGACGAAGAGAGTGTCTTGTCTGTGGAGAGCGTTTTACGACTTATGAACGTATTGAGCAAATGCCTTACGTAGTTATTAAAAAGAATGGCGAAAAGGAGCCTTTTGATCGAAACAAGTTGATTGAGGGTATCTTAACCGCATGTAAAAATAGACCGGTAGACAGAGAAACCATCGATGAATTAGCCACCAAGGTGCAGGGCCAAGTTTATAATGATGGTAACCGCCGGGAAATACCCACCAGAGATTTAGGCCGGACTGTTTTGGAACATCTTCAGCAAATTGATAAAGTGGCTTATCTTAGATTCGTTTCTGTTCATCAGGAGTTTCAGGATGCGAATCAATTTGTAGAAGTAATAAGGACAATAAGTCCCGAAGCAGGAGCTTAAGGATGGCGGATTTATGTTCCGCATTCCGCCATCTACCCGCCATAATCGCCAATCCGCAATCCATCATAAGAAGGGGAGGTTTGATTTATGCCTACGTTAGGCCAGATTTATGAATTAGCTGTCAGATCGGGAATAGAGGCCGACCCGCGAGGTCAAGAAGAGGTAGAACGTGATTTGGCCAGGGTTAAAAGTGACTACGAAGATATGAAGGAAAAAGAAAAAGAGGAGTTTGATCTTGAATCTCTGGCCAATCCTTACGCCGATACAAGAATCCTTTATGGAGAGAAAGATCTGTCTGTAGAAGGAATTATAGTGGGTATTGACATGGAGATCGGGGAGGTTCTACTGGCTGATAGGCTTCGTGCCCAAGGAAAAAAGATTGATCTTATCCTGGCTCATCATCCTGAGGGCTATGCCCTGGCTGGTTTCTACGAGGTAATGCATATGCAGGCTGATGTCTTGAATAAATTCGGAGTCCCGATTAACGTGGCTGAGGGGATACTTAAAGACCGAATTGAGGAAGTAGGCAGAAAGGTTATGCCGGTCAATCATGCTCGAGCGGTGGATGCGGCTAAGTTGCTTGATCTTCCTTTTCTTTGTGTTCACACCCCCTCTGATAATCTGGTTACTCGTTTTCTTCAGGATTATATTGATAAGGAGAAGCCGAATAGGGTGAAGAATCTTCTTGATCTGCTGAAAGGTATCCCGGAGTATAAGCAGGCCGTCAAAGATAAAGCCGGGCCAAAGATTATTAATGGAGATAAGGAAAACCGGGTGGGAAAAGTCTTTGTAGAGATGACCGGTGGAACTGAGGGGGCCAAGGAATCGATGGAAAAGCTCGCTCAAGCCGGGGTAGGGACCATGGTGCATATGCACCTCTCGGAAGATCACCGTAAAGAGGCAGAGAAACACCACCTCAATGTCATTATTGCCGGGCACATGGCTTCAGACACCATAGGGATAAACCTCTTTCTGGATGAGTTGACTAAAAAGGCTGAATTAGAGATTACACCTTGTTCCGGCTTTAGACGAGTAGAGAGACGTTAAGTTTCGAGTCTTCGGATCAGGTAAACCCCCATTCGTAATCCCAAACCCAATATCAGATGGTTAGGCTTTTCAAGGAAGCCTCTCGGATAAAAATAGGAAGTAAGAAGTAAGGTAAGCGAGGATATAAATTAAAAAGTAAGCGTTCAGCCCCTAAGGCACAAACTCGATGCTCGATGCTCGATCCTTGATCCTCGAGGCTCCATTCAGCATCGAGCATCCAGCATCGAGGGGGACATGGGGGACGGTGGTGTAGAAAGCAAAAAAACATTTGACACATCAAATACCACAATGTATAATTGAACTATGCCAAGGAAACCTAAGATTAGATGCTCCCGGAGTTTTACATCATGTGATCGTTCGAGGGATTGTAGCCAAGACCGACCTGAGCTCAGTAGGCAAGATGATCTTAGGCCAATGGCTAAAATAAATTACTTTCTACACCACCGTCCCCTATGTTCTCCTATGTTCTCAGTTAAGGAGATTAGGAAGTTGCCTGCCGGTTTTCTTTTGGAGACAAGGAAGGGATGAAACCCACAAAAGAGGTTGTGAGGGTGGCTATCAAATTTTGTGAGTGA
>JBFMHI010000082.1 GCA_040753085.1 bacterium
CCGGAACACAAAAAAGTCCCAAACTGGCTTTCAGAGCGGGAAAAGGCTGTTTATGTTTGCTGCACACATTGCCTAAAATTGCTAAAAGTGTAAAGCTGCTATTTCAGCATTTTGAAACGATGCCCCTTCGTGTCTTCGTGCCTTGGTGGCTGAACGGTTACGAAGTATTTAATGCTCGTTGAGGGAAAGTTTTTTAGAAAAGAGAGAAACTTTTGAGGTGAAACGTGGTTAATAAAAATAAGAAGGGCAAGAGAGAATCCTGGCGCCAGGAAGTAAAGAAATTTCTCTCTTATTCTCTTACAAATTGCCTCCGGACTAAGAGGGGCAAAAAAACAAGGCGGATGGGTGATGGTGAAAGGTCCTGATGGCGGATGACGAAATCGCCCACTAAAAGGGGGCGCGATAGAACCGAAATCCGAAATCGGATGAATTCGCCCTCCCAAATCCGAAAATAAGGAGGAGATCACGATGTTAAAAAAATCTTTGGTGGTTGCTTTAGCTGGATTAACGCTGAGTCTTTGGGGTGCGTTGGCTTTCGCGGCTCCTAACTCTCTGACCGCTACTAAGGCCGAGGGGACTATTAATGTGCTGGATGATTTCACTGATGCCGGTCCTGATGGCGACACTAAATGTTGGTATGTGCTGCATGCCAAGGGGGCCGGATATGCCCATCTGGCAGGTAAGGGAATAGTCAGGATCAGGGCTCTAGGCGCTTCACTGTTGGTGAAAAATTTTTCCCAGACTGAGGTTAAGGTTCGAGGCAACGGGATAAAGGTTCCCTTCCCGGAACAAGATGCGATGCTTTATATCGGATATGGTGAAGCACAGGTTAAAGGAGAGGCGGTAGATATTTACCTCTCTACCGTGAAAGCCGAAATCAAGGCTAAGGGCAAAGGGACGGCGGAATTCAGAGGGAAATGGCACTATACCGTGAACCGGCTTTGTGTTAACGAAGCTGATCCCACGCAAAAGCCCAAGCCCGTTCCAATAGCCACAGGTGAAGTAACCGAGGCAGACGGTGAAAAGGTGGTTACTTACGGAGAAGAATAATATGATCGCTGGGGATTGATAGTCTGGTGGTCTGGTGACTGGGTAGACACCAGGCGACACCAAACCACCAGACACCTGATTTTAGCTAAAGGGTGGAGAGATAGTTCTCTCCACCCTTTTATTTACAACTCCAGCCAGGAATGGCTGTAAATAACTTCATTACGGAGGACCTTGAAGGTCTTTTCCATTTGGGTCCGTTTTTCATCAGAAAGGGAAGCCAGATATTTCTCCTTATCATTTCCGGCCCGGTCCATCCCCCGGACGACCGCCATAAATTCCTTGTCCAGGGTATTAACAATGGCTGAGGTCATGCCCAGATCAGCCATAATGATATATAAGGCCTGATTGATAACCGTCCTGAGTTTTTCCGGAGTTCCATTAGAGGAGTTAGACAGGCCGCAGGTTGATTTAACCGGTGGGTCAGCTAAACCAGGCAGGATACCCATAAATTCTATGGCTTCAAAAAGCTGCTTCTGATCAGCGCTGGCCGGAAGGATAATGGGATCAACCCAGAGGTCCTCATTGGGGATGCCAAGTTCAGCCGCCGGCATAAAGATATCCATCGCCACGGTTGCCCGCTCATCGGCGGTTCTTGGAATTCCTTCATTGGAAAGGAGCAAGCAGATAACATTAGCCCCATACTTTTTGGCCAGAGGAAGGGTGGCCTCAATTCGTTCTATTTGAGCCGAAACAGAATTAATTAAGGCCTTTTGCTTGACCAATCTTAGCCCGGCTTCCACCGCTACCGGATTGGTTGTATCCAGACTCAGAGGGACATCAGTCACCTCCTGAACAGTCTTAACCAACCAGGCCATCATCTCGTCGCCGGCCTTTCGAGCTGGTCCTAAATTCAGGTCAAGCATGTCAGCGCCACCTTCTACCTGAGCCACAGCCATATCTTGAACAGGCCGCGGGTCCTTGTCTTTGATGGCGGGGCCAATACTTTTTGACATAATGTTGATGCTTTCTCCAATAAGTATCATTTAACCATCCTCCTCCTCTAATAGTGATTGGCCGATTAAAGCTGAGAATTGTATCTTCTCAATATTTTGGGGAATGTGTGGTCAGATAGAGATAGAGTTATTTTTGTCTCTCTCTATCTCGAATCTCTATCTTACATTGCCCCGATTTATTGAAAGGATACCTGAAATAGTCTACCAAAAGTCAGGGGGCATGTCAACAAATATTTTCCGTGCCCCTCGATGGTCTTTACCGCTATCCTGAAATAATACTTGACTTTGCCAAGGGAAACGCTTAAAATATGACAGGAGGTGTCTCGATTGAAGAATAAGTCAATTCTTTTCAGCCTTATCTTTATCTTTACCTTCCTGGGGCTAAATTATCCGATGAACTTAGCTGCCAGGGAGCTTACTGTTACCCAGGTTGAGACGGTTAGAACAAGATTAAGCCAGGACCTCAAAGAGGCCGAGAGGATTGTTAAGGAAAGTCAAAGTGTAGAGGCATTACAAATATTAGATAAAGCCAGAGATGATGTCAATGCAGCCATAGCTGCCTATCGTAGGGAAGATATAGAGACCGCCACTGTTCACTTGAGATCCGCCTTTAAATTAATCAGACGGGCGCTCTATTTAGCCAGCGAGAAAGAACGGGCTGAGGATGAATTGGAGCAACTCAAGAATATTATGGCTAAGGCAAAAAAGGCAGCCGCCCTGGCCGGCCACTCCTCCTCAGAGGCTCGTTGGCTTACCAGGGCAAAAGATTTCCAGATCAAAGCGGAAAATGCCTTTGAAAGGGGATACTTTAGGCGGGCCATCAAGTTTAAACAAGTGTCGGCTAACTTTGCCAGGCGTGTCCTTAAACAGACTGAGGCTAAAGCCAGAAAGAGCCTAAAAAAGGAAATAAAAGAGCTTTCTAAGTTGATCCGCCAGGCGTCTCAAATAGTTAAAGAAGAAGACACTATTGCTTACAAGTTAGTTGACCGGGCCAAAGATTTTCTAAATGGAGCCAAACAGGCTGTCAGGACCGGAAATATGGAAACGGCGCATCAGCAGGTTCGTATGGGGAACAATCTGGTCAAAGAGGCAATGGAAAGAGTGGAGAAGTGAGGGCGTCTATTTTCAAGGGAAACAGGATTAGGCCGATCCACCGGCTAAAAAAAACCCTAAAATCTGCGTTCATCGGCGTCCTATTCTTCGTTTCTCTCGGCGGGATTACTCCTGGGTATGCTGTTTCACTTAACGGTGAGGTGAGTCTCGGCGGAGAGGTGGAACATATAGATGACGAAAAACCAAAACAAAACGCGGTCCTTGACCTGGGACTCAATCTTGATCTTGACCTGGAAAAGGCCAGAGGAGAAATAGATAACCTCTTCACCTTCCGTTCAGATGAATTGATCAGAGATAGGCTGGCCCTGGAATTTGAGGATCAACCTGAGGCCAAGCTTTCCATTATCCTTGAAAACGAACTGGAAGGCGAAATATACATAGATAATTCTGATCGAAGCTTATTGGCGGAAAAGCTGAATATCAAGATAGAATATACCCCCTCCGACCCCATCCTTATCAGCTTTGAAAACGGCGTAAAATTGGAGGCGTCCCAAGATGAGATAAATCGGGATACTCAGGTGGTGTCTATTACACCTTCTCTTAAACTTTACACCCAGTTGACGCCTAAAGCAGAATTAACGGTTAGCTATCACTTCCAGTTGGACCGTTACCGATTTGACAAAACACGGGATCTGGAGGAACATAGACTTGTCTTCGATTTTTACCGGTATATGGGGAAAAAAGGCGAGCTTAGCCTGACCAATGAATTGACCCAGGCTGATTTTAAGGTCCCTGAAAAAAAAGACGATTATCTTCAAAATAATTTCGACGCCTCGCTTTCTTACGACCTTTCCCCTTCTCTAACCATTGGCCTGGAAAATGAGCTGGAATATCGAGATTACCGTAAAAGAGGCAGGCTAAATACGGACTATATCTTAGAGTGCCTTATCTTACCCAGGATTGAATTCACCCCTGCAGAGCAGATAAAGGCTAAGGTAAGATGCGGGGCAAAAATTAACTACGACTATGACTACCCTGAAAAAGACTACCAGGGGGCTGAATTCGACCTCTCTTTACAACTCAGTCTTGATAAACTCTCGGTGGAAATAAGTAACGAGTATGAGATGATTAATTACACAGAAGAGTCATCTCCTAATAATCTATCTGTAGCCACCGTAGATTCTGCTCAATCATTTTATGAAGACTACGAGGTTAACTCCGCCCTTCTCTTTTTAACTTACTCCCTGACCCCGCAGTTAAACCTGGATACAAGCCTTAATTTGGAACGATATTGGGATAGGGGCGGGAATTCTTTTACTGACTATCTGGCTAATGTTAGCCTGGTTTATACCTGGTAAGTCAGAACAGTAACTATTCAGGTAGATAGGCTGAAGACTGAAGGCTGAAGGCCAATCATCTGCTCTCCGCATTTATTTCTAAAAGCCTTCAGCCTATTCACCTGAGTAGTCACTCTCTTTTAATAGAGGCTGAATAGTTACTCAGAACCCAGATGGCAAGATGTGCTTTTGTCTGGGCTCTACCATTACCGAAACATTTTCTGCCAAATCGGGTTTAAATAAATGAGAGACATATTAGATCCAGATGCAGAATTGATGCTTAAATTCAAAGAAGGAGATGTTGCCTGCTTTGAAAAGCTCCTGGATAAATATGAAACCCCTTTGCTGAATATGATCTATCGGTTAATCGGAGACAGGCGTGAGGCGGAGGAGTTAGCCCAGGAAGTCTTTCTAAGGGTCTATAAATCAGCTTCCAGATATGAGGTCAGGGCCAAATTTTCTACCTGGCTTTATCGCATCGCTACTAACCTGTGTTTGAATGAACTTAGGAAAAAAGGCCAGATGCGGATTGAATCTCTGGATACACCTGTTTCCACCGAAGAGGGAGAAGTAAACCGGGAAATTGAAGACGGCCGGCGGGCCTCGCCCCCCGAATTAATGGAACAGAAAGAACAACAGGCCATCGTGAGAGAGGCCATAAACTCTCTCCCTGAGAACCAGCGAATAGCCGTTATCTTGAATCGATACGAAGAGCTTTCTTATGAAGAGATGGCTCACTGTCTTAATCTATCAGTGAGTGCGGTCAAGTCTTTACTCCATCGAGCCAAGGAGTCGCTTAAGGTAAGACTTATGCCGTATATGTGAAAGTTTCGGGTTTCGAGTCCAATCCGCAATCCAAGATCCGCCATTCCAAGCGGGGTGATTAAGATGAGATGCAAGAAAGCCAGGCTGCAGATTTCTGCTATGATAGATAATGAATTAACCGGCCAGGAAAGACAGACCCTGACGGATCATCTGACTGCATGCAGGGACTGTCAGTTAGAGAGGGATCGGCTGGCCAAAAGCTGGGATATGCTCCAAAGTTGGGAGGAAGAGATAGTCCCTTCCGTTGGGTTTAGGACCAAATTCTGGGCCAGGGTAAGGGAAGAGGAAGAAAAAAGAGAAAGCCGATGGATTTTCTTTCGACTCCCTGTTCTGTCTCTACGGGCAGCCTCGGTGCTGGCGGCGGCAGCGGTGATAATTATTACGGTGGGACTCTATTTGCCCAGGGTAATAGCTCCACCCACTATCTTTCCCACTACGGAAGAAACAGCCATAGCTCAGGATATGGAAATCTACCAAAATCTGCAAATACTTCAAAATATAGACCTGTTGGCAAATCTTGAGATTATTGAACAAATGTAAAGGAAATAGTCCAAGTTTCTGGGTGGTTTCAGCAGGGTTCAAGGATTCAAGGGAGGAAGTTATGCCGAGCGGTAAAAAGATGGGAAAAACTGAAAAAGGCAGGCAAATGAACTCGAAACTCAGGATTCCATTCCTTCTAATCCTGATTTTAGGCCTGGGGGATAATAATAAGGCTGGGGCGATGGGTAATCGAGTCGAGAAGGCCGCTGAAGTAAAACTGATAGAAACCTCTGATACCAGAGCCGAAATCAGCCCGGAAGAAATGGAGATTATTAAGCATCTGGATATCCTGGGAAATTATGACCTCCTAAGGGAAATGGGACTTTGGGAGGATATGGAAATCATAAGCGAAGGGGGGGAAAAGAAATGAAAAAGTTTTTCTCAATTCTTATGGTTACTACTTTCCTGGTGGGAATTCCTTCTTGGGGATGGGGCGAAGAAACCACCCAGATAACCTCTGAACAGGTCAGCCCTCAGGGCTTACAGGATAAAATCGAATACTGGAAGAGTCTTCCGGCGGCTGAGAAAAAGGTCATTCTCGATCGGTATAAGGAGTGGGAAAAACTTTCTCTTAAAGAGAAACGCCGCCTCAAACGTAATCTGGATCGATTCAAAAAGCTCCCCCCTGACGAACAGACTCGAATAAAGCGAAACTATATATACTTTCAGAAGCTTTCACTTAAAGAGCAACGGGCCATTCGAACCGACTTTGAGAAATGGAAACAACTCCCGGAGAAGAAAAAGATAGAACTTCGCCAGAAATATAGATCACTTAAAAAGATGGATCCTGAGGCAAGAAAACAGTTGCTTAAAAAGTACCAACAATGGCAAACTCTAACTCCGGAAGAAAAAGAAAAGATTAGGGAACGGCTGAAACTCCAGGACGTCCAGAAAAATAACCAAAGACTGAAGACTGAAGATTGAAGACCGAAGTTCAATAGCCTTCAGTCTTCAGCCTAATTAAAAATTGCCGCCGAGTTGTTTTCATTTTAGAACTACCGTAAGCGTGACCGTATAGAGCATATCCTCGCCCGTTTGGTTAATATAAGTGTGGGTAGGGTTCTGCTCGTTTGAGGTCAGCCCATCGCCAAAACTCCAGAAGTAGAAATAAGGCGGTGTCCCGCCTGTGGCCCAGCCTTCAAAGTGCACCGTCAGAGGCGATGTCCCTTCCTCTACGTCCGCCCTGATATGGGCTTGCAAAGGCTGATGTCCGGTCGGTTGCCAATCCGTCCAAGCATCGTTGAAGTACTTGTCCACGGCCATTACCCGATACTCATTAGTGCCTGATAAAAGGGAGGTCTTATAAATTCCGCTCTTCCCACCCCCGGACACCAGGCTCATCCTTGTCCTACGGACTTCCGAGCCTACCCGGCAAAAAAGTTCCACCCGGGCTATCTCGTTATGGGCATCCGCCACCTGTGCGGTCACCACTTCCCCCTCCAGGCTATCACTAACCGTGGGAGGCGCACAGTCCGTTAATCCGTAAATTTCCTGGGAATGACCCCAGTGGAGGTCGTAACCGGCACGTGAAGAACCAAGGTAACCCCACGGATACTCTTGGCTCAATTTCATACCCTCGGGCAGGCGCAACTCAATCCCCTTGGGATGAGCCGGACCTAAATAATGGGCCACCTGGCTGCCATAGTTCGTGGTCTGCAGCTTATCCCACCTTATACCCATAACCCGACAGATCACGGCATCTACGGCCACTGGTTCGTAACCGGCCACAATACACTTGCTGGGAGCCGGATAAGCGCCCCAACTGCCGTGAGGCCCTGCCCCTTGTGTCCCCACCACACCATCGCCTACCACCAAGAACCGTCGCTGTCGGCTGGCCTGAAGACCTCCCTTATAGTAAAGAGCCATCTTGGTAATGTCCACAATGCCCCGCCAGATACTATCATTGTAGGGAGGATCGGTCTTATTATCGTTGGGATTATCGCGGTTGTGAGGCACATCTTTGTAGGAATGTTCACCCGGGGTCATACACCCCAGCAGGTTCTTCATGGCCAGCGATGCCCCCCCGGAACAGTGTGTCTTAAACTTCGGCATGCTGATAATAACATCCGGCCAAAAGAGACTTTCGGCCACGTCATATTCCCCATCCCAAGAGTCACTGGAGTGAGTTATCCATCTACATCCCGCCGGAGGAGGACTGACACTTCCTGAAGAATATTCACTGTTACTTCCCAAGCCGATATGTAAGGTGCTGTCATTGTTTATATCCCAGACCTTGCTGCCATCAATAGGCACACCTCGACTCACCAACGTCGAAACAACCAGGTCAAGACGATTGACCGCCGCCACTTTACTTAAGGGATCATCCCCATCCGGGCCATCGCCTACTCGAATTTTCCCGCCGCCTGCCTTTTGAAGAGCTATATATACATAGTCAAGGACAGCACGAATTACTGCCCCCTGACAGACGTCACGGTAGTGAGCCTGGACCAAGTTGGGTTTTACTAATACCTTATTGTGACTACTGTCTATCAGGTTCCCCAACGGATTCCAGCTTGACGTCCCAAAACCTTCGGGGCTAAGCAATCGAAAGGCCTCCCGCACCATAAGGTAGACTTTATTGTCAGGATCATTATTGGTGGAGCTATAGGGATATTCGGGGTAGATCTCGGGCGGATCAAAAGGCGGGTTGTTCATCCGGTAAGCTGAGTCGTCATCATCAGGGAGGGTAGCGTCTTTGACTAAGGCCACTACCGTCTCCTTACCTGTTCCCTGGGCCAAGGCATCGTCCGCCGGAAAGAGGCCACCAGGCACCCTTCTCGCCATAAGATCGAGAGAAGCACCTATGGTCGTTGCCGCGCCTATTGTGCCGGCCATCTGCAAGAATTCCCGCCGGGTTATACCTCTGCCTTCTTTTTTCTGGCTGGCCATGCGTTAGGTGTCCTCCTTATCGCGGCCGGACGTTTATGCCTATACTCGTCTTCGCCGTAGTTTCCCTTGGCTGAGGCTTAGCTCCGGAAGATATCATCCCGAGCGAATGAATGGCCCCACGCTTCACCCGGGGGTTCACACCCGGCGCCGTGGCTATCTCAGAAAGACGTTCCTTCAGGTGCGATACCTTCGGGAAAGCGCCCAGACACCAAGCGGCGTTGACAGATACCTCGAGGTCTGTATGATTAAGATATTTCAAGATCACAGGGCCTGCCCCTGGTGTCCGCCAGGCCTTCAAACAGGTCATGCAGTTAATAAGTGTAGCCGGGTCTGTTTCCCCTTTCATATGGGTGAGCACTTCCTTGCCTGCTTCTTGGGCCCCACATTGCCAGAGAAGATAAGACGCCTGGCGCCGAACCACGGCCCGTTCATCTTTACCTAATACACTCACCAGGAATTCCCTCACCTCTGATCCGGCGCCCAGAAAGGTCTTCACCCCCTTCTGCCAGCGAGTGCCATCACCTGAGGCCATATCCATAAGGGCCGCCTCCCAGACAGAGGCCTCTTTTCCACATCCGGCGCTAACCAAAGACCCCGAAATACCGAGAAGATACGAGGCTTCCTTGTGGTAATTGTTGGCCTTTTCTCGTCTCATCTTTCCCCCCTCCTCAAACAACGTCTTATCTTAAAACGTAACCGTTCATCACATGATACTGGATGCTCGATGCTCGATACTTGATCCTCGATGCTCGATGCTCGATACTCGATATTGGTAAAGCCTCCAGTATCGAGGATCGAGCATCCAGTATCGAGTATCGAGCCTCCAGTATCGAGGATCGAGGTTGTGTCTTTGTGCCTTGGTGGCTGAACGGTTACCTCTTATCTTAAAACTACCATTTTTCGAATCGCCACAAACCCCCCTGTCTTGAGTTCGTAAAAATAGACGCCGGAGGCCACTTCCATCCCCGCCATATCTTTTCCATCCCAGTAAGCAGCCTTTCCTGGCCTGGTGTATTCTCCGGGCAGAGTTATCCCCACGTCCATAGTCCGGATCAGCCTTCCAGATAGATCATAAATGTGAATAACTACCCTCTCCTCTTTACTTAGGGTGAAGGGAATCCAGGTTTCAGGATTAACCGGATTGGGATAGTTCTGAAGAAGTTTGGTGGCCGAGGGGATAGCTTCTTCTATCAGGCTGACTAACAAGGCCCTTATTCGGGTAATGGCTTCGCTTTCAGGGATGTCCCGGATAAACCGGAAGATAGTTTGATAAGCATCTAAGGCTGAGAAGTCAGAGGTCCATCCAGGATTTAGAGCGGCCGCCCCTTGCCCCGGCGACCGGCTTAACCCCCAATTAACACCAATCACAATAACTTCTCTTTCATCGACGGCCCCGTCCCCATTGGCATCAGCATAAGTGGCTTCTACCGGCACCCAGACAGGAGAAGGCTGACCCGCCCAGTTAGAGGAGGCATTGGGTCTGGATGGTCCCGTGAGAAGCCAGTAAGAAGCAATGGGTAAGATATCGATTTCATTAACGCTCCCATCGTTATTCAGATCACCAGGCCAAACAGGGAGATCAGTCACCGTCATTCGGGCCGGGAAAGAATAGTGCTCGATAGGCTGATCTCCGGAATCTTTAGCGGTTATTTCATCCAAATAAAGGGTAAGGGTCTCTCCCCCTGCCTGTTCTGAGATCCTGAATTTTAATGACATCAAGCGGCCATATCCATCAAATCCACCATTAAGATTTTTTCGAGATAGACCAATGCGGATCTTACCCTGACTTTCCGGTTCCAACACCGAAAGCAAATCAGACCCCAGGATTCCCTGGGTATCGGCTGAAATCAGGTGGAGGTGTTGGGCGGGGTAGTAAAGACAAAAGGAAATCCCTAATAAATCCGAGACAGAATCGGCTTCATCTCCCACCTCAATATCGACTTCGAACTGGTTGCCGGCCGTCAAACTAACTGGAAAGATCAGACTTATAGGCGCTCCAGGTGGTGGCAGCACCTCCACCGTGGCCGTATCGGTGGCCTGACCGCCCTCGTTCTCCCTTACCTTGAGGCTAACCAAATATGTCCCGGGCAGACTCCGAGTAAAAGAAGGGTTCAATACCGTAGAATCATCGTAGAGGCCATCGCCATCTAAGTCCCAGCTATAACTCAATATATCGTCGTCTGGATCAAAGACCGTTCCGGCTAAACTAATTATTTCCCCCACCCTCCCAGAATAAGGCCCGCCAGCCTCAGCCGTAAGCGGCCTATTAAGGATGGTTACTTCACCCCTGGCCACACCCTGTCCTCCGTTAAGACTAGTGACTCTTAGATAGACAAGACCGGTAAAATCATCATTCCAGATATAGACAGGCCTAGACTCGGAGGCATCATCGTAAGCTCCGTCACCATCCAGATCCCATTCATAGGAGATAATGGCTCCGGCGGTATCAGGATCATAAGAAGCCGACCCATCTAAGGTGATGGAGTCTCCTTCAAACCCAGAGTAAGGGCCATTAATTATGGCTACCGGAGACTCACCAAATACGATCTTTATTGTTCCGCTCTGAGCCGGTGGGGTGATATTAATTACCCCCTCTGAATCGGTCCAATCCACCCCCTCGGCTAGCAAGCTATCATTATGGTAAACTGCTTCCACCTCATATCCTATGTTATTTAAGGTGAAAGAGGCCCCGTTAAGGTAAGAAATAAAACCAAAATCAGAAGAGCTTTCAAAAACAAAGACCGCCGCATCCGTAGTCACAGAACCGTATTCAAATTCACCTGAAGTATACCTCAGACCGATTATATCATAGTCCCCATTGCTTCCGGTGCAGATGACTCCAGGGGCATTGGGACCGCCTATCTTCTCTACATTAAGAGTATCTCCCTTCTCGGGGGAAAAGAGAGTAATAAATTGTGGGCCGCCTTCAAGGGAGACCTGGATGTCCGGTTCTACCGGATAGAACCCCCTGGTCGGAGTTGAAATATCTACTATATTCAGGGAGTTGTCCGGATGGGGGAAAAAAACGCCCAAATTATAACCATCCTGAATAAGACTTGCATTCCGCACTTGTAAAACAGGGTTATATGTGGTAAAATAGTAACGCATAGCCAGCAATAAACACAGCAATAAAGAAAGCAGAGGTCCTACCAATGATCAAAGCACTTAATGAAGTAG
>JBFMHI010000083.1 GCA_040753085.1 bacterium
CCAAAGTATTATCCTATAGAGGAGTCCGTGTAGCCACGAGGAAAAAACTGACAGAGAACCGCAAAACCTGTTGACTCTCAACAGATTAAGCTACACTCACTCTGTCGGTACAAGATGGAACATCCGTTAAAATATTACCGGCATCCATAGCCCCACCTCCTGCTGCACCAGCTCCCACCAGGGAGAGGGGACGTTGGTAAAAAACGCAAGAAACCATCCTAATAGCCTATCTCTCAAGTCACCCTTACCATTAATCCTTCGGCTACCCCTGTACTCGCTTATCTTTCCCTTGCGACTTCAGGATACGCGGACACAAGATTCTTTCTTCCCACTTCACAACTTACATTAATTGTTTTTTGCGTTTTTTAGGCTCTTTGGTATTTCCCGTGACAGACTCCTAAAGAGAAGTATGCACAATCTCTTTAAAAATAGAGACTTGCAGGCACAAAAATTAGTTCAACGCAGAGTTCGCAGAGAAAACGCAGAGGACACAGAGAAAAAACTTAAATCTCTGCGATCTCAGCGGAATCTCAGCGTTCTCAGCGTTAAATTCCATCACGGCAATTACCAAAGAACCGTTTTTTACCAACGTCCCCCATGTTCCCCAACGTCCCCCATGTTCCCATGTTCCCCCACTTATACACCTTACCGTTGCCAAAGAGAGAAGGCCAGCAGTATAAAGGTGCCCAATAAACAGCAACAAGAGAACAAATCCCCAAATCTGGAGTAAAGAGTTGTCTTTTCTCTTAATTTAACAACACCTTTCAGGGCTCCAGGCACAAAGAGCAATGTTTTTTCCAGGATATTTCCATAGGGGTCGATGATCATTGATATTCCACTTTGGGCAGCACGAATGACATAGGATCTGTTTTCCACTGCTCTGAATACAGCCGATACAGCATGTAAATAAGCAACTGGCGTCTTTTTGAACCAGGCATCATTAGTTAGAATAATAAGGAAAGAGGCCCCTTCTTGAATAAGTTTCCGTGAAATTGAAGGATAAACGGATTCATAACAAATAACGACTCCTAATTTACCTATAGGAGAAGAAATAGGCTTAATTTCTCTCCCTGCCTTGAATCGCTGTTCAGCAAAGGGAACCAAATTGACTTTATCATACTGCCCAATAATTTTGCCCTTTGGTGAAAATACAAGGGCTGAATTGTATTGATTACCTTCCTTATCTTTGGTAGGAGTGCCGAGGATTATATAAGAGGTTCCCTCATATGCGAATTGACGAATTTTCTCCTTCCATTTCTCGTCTTCTCTGATAAAAACACCAAGATTGGTCTCCGGCCAAACTATTATTTGAGGCTTTCTCTTAACTGATCCCTTTGTCAATTCAGAATAGGTATTTTCAACAATTTGGCTGTATTTTGGATCATACGGTGCAATCTGATACAGCCAGACAGGAATACTCCCCTGAATAATAGAAGTGGAAAAAGATAGCGAGTTTGGAAGAGACTCTCTCTTGCTACCGTAAAGCATTATCCCTGTAGTAAGAAATATTATCAAACTGAGAGTTATGATGTTCCTGATAGAAACTTTACCTTTGTGTAAAAAATCTTGGAGACATTCTGCCACATACGAGTTAATCAGGATTATCCAGAAAGATATCCCGTATATTCCTGTTACGGTTGCCATTTGAATGAGAGAAATAGACTGATATTGAGAGACCCCAATACTGGTGGGAAATGAGAACGGCCCAATAGTTTTTAAGAACTCCAGAGATGTCCAGATTACTGGGGGAATAACTCCATGAAAATGTTTCAATCTGGCTTGAAGGAAGGTGGTTAGCAGGCTAAAGATAGCCGTAAAGAGGGAGAGATAGACAAGCGTCGCAAGAAAGACCAGCCAACTGTAAGAGATTAACCCATAAAATAGAGCGGCATAAAAGAAGCATCCTTGAACAAATCCCAATAAGAATGTCTTTTTCAGTTTTTGATTTTTAATCGAGATAAATAGAGTAACAAAGGCTATCCAGGCCAGATAGCTCAAGTTGAATGGCGGGAAGGAGATAACCGACAGGAGAGCTGAAATGACAGCTAAAAGAAAAGGGATGATTGAAGGATTAATTATCATTACCCTCCTTCCTTTTCCCAAGGCTTAAAACATAACCATCCCATATTCTTCTAAAGCGGTTTTCTTTCAACAGCACCACTCCATAATTGGGATCGATAATAAGGATTCCATCATCACTTCCGTGGCCAATTACGAGTCCAAAATGACTTTTCTCAATAAATGCGATCAATATACGTCTTCCGATCATTTTTCTGAAATCATCCAGGGTCAAGAATAACCCTTGAGCCACTAATCCTTTTTCACGAGCTGCCTTGGATAGATTCAGCATCGATGTCCCTTCTTTGTTACAAGAAGATAAAAAAGCTATCTCTTCTTCCGAGGCTTTCACCCCCATTGCCTTACAAGCAAGAGCCAATGTAGCCGGACCACAGGTGTAGTTAGTCTTTTGAAGGAAAGCGAGATCCTTTCTGAGTATGACTCCACCATAGACAGTAAGTGGCGGCGGTTTAAGAAGTCGTCCCTTTATTCCTTCTACAATAATCGGATCTGATAGTTCAATATAAGCTCTTATACCAAAGGTAGCTCCTGCGCCCACGATTATAACAATCAACCCAAGGGTTAATATTTTGAGCAAAAGGAAACTTTTTACCTCAGTCTCTGATCTTTTCCTTTTAACCATCTTAACAGATAATCTCTACTGGAACTATCAAACTGGCCGAGAACTTTACCATCGGAGGTATCTCTTATCATCATACTAAAAGCCCCGGGATAAGTCATCTCAAAGAGTTCCTCCGGACTATTTGCCTGAGTTTCAAATAATTTATAGTAACTTATGCCATTCCATTTGCTGGTCTCTTTGTCTTTATAGAGACAAATGGCATGACCAAAATCAACAGTAACCTGTTGAAGGATATAGGCCTCATAGCCATGCCGGCTGAGAGCATACGCCTGAAATCCCATCTGATCATCGCAAGCGCCTTTTTTCAAGTTGAATATCTCCTCCGGCTCACAGAATTTATTCGGAGTAGATTCATATTCAAAGTAATTTCCTGCATACCAGGCCACCTTCTCCGGGGTATCAAGCTGACTTATGGTTTCCTGGAAACTTAGACCTTCCACCTCTGGAGGTTCCCAAAGATATGAACAATCAAGCGGATACACAGAAGAACCCTTAGGGACAGTCTTTTCTTTATCCAGGATATTTTCCAGGATGTCTTCCTCTCTTTCCCCTCCAAGGCTGATCTGAAAGCCCCCACGGTTATCTCCGTCTCCGGAAAGCCAGAAAAGACCCCAATTCCCCCTGGAAAATCTTTTTCCTACCGAGACGGCAGAATATTTCTCCCAGGAAAAGTAACTCTTTTCTCCCCCTCCCAGACTGAACATCCCTCCTACCTGTCAACCATTTTTTAATTCACTTTTGAACTCCATCCTTCTTCCCTGGTAAGGGTAGTCCTCTCTGATAAGTTGAGTCTTTAATGGCTCATAGAGGGAGACCTCTATTCCAATACCTCTGGGAGTATTTATCCCAATGGTAGTCGATAGGTTATGGTTCTGAAGAAGATTAGTAAAAATTCGACCCGGAATGTAAAAAGGAAACTGGACAAACCCAGAGTAAACCATTTCCCACTCTACCGACGAGGTTATTTCCCTTCTGACTCCGGTTTCAAAGGCAATCAGAACATAACTAAGCATATTGGGTATGTTATCTTCTGTCTTTCCAAAGTCAAAGAAAAGAAGTTCCTCAAGACCGAATCTCAGGTTCATACCGGTCTTCTGCCCTTTGTCAAGGAAGATGGGGTTGGCATTGGACCACCTACCGGTGTCATATAATGCCCACCCTTTTATTGACACGGGGTTATAATCTGTTCCCGCAGAAAAGATGGAGGGCAAGGAAAGATAGGCTAAACCATTATTGGACTTATAGTCTACTCTATCCTTTAGCAGCTCCTTTTGTCGTTCCCACTCTACCTTCAAGAGGGTAGACTTGTCCAGCAGGTTATCCTTACTCAGTTTGGAGACCTTGAAAAGAAAATCATTGTTGGCCTTTGGACTCCAATTTAGTTCCAGCCCTTGCTCTAAAGGCTGACCAAATTCTTCTTGGTAGATATATACCCTCCCCCTCACTTTCTGAGAGAAATTATGAGTAAGAGCAATATTCCTTGTGCCCAGGGTCAGGCTTGACTCCTTAGCCAGAGCAGGAGATAATAATCCCGAAAGCAAGAGGATAAACAGTAGAAATAGAGGAAGGTACCTATTCATATCTTATTGTCTCCATTGGGGTCAAGCGAGCGGCCTTAATAGCCGGATATAGGCCGGAGAGCAATCCCACCAATAGACAAAAGGAAAGGGAGAACATTGCCATACCCGCCGTAAAAATGACCATTGTATTGCTTAATTCTGATCTTTTCAGGAAGAAGTTTACTGTCTGAATAATAGAGGCACCTATCCCGAGCCCGATTTCTCCCCCGATAAATCCCAGTAAAAAAGCCTCGGTCAGAAATTGGAGGAATATATCCACTTTCCTGGCCCCTACTGCCCGCCTTATCCCTATTTCAGATGTCCGCTCCATAACCGAGGTCAGCATAATATTGGTAATTCCAATCCCCCCAACCACAAAGGAGATGCTAACCAAACTTCCCAGAACTATTGTCCACAATTTCATGCTCTTTTCTATTCGGTCTAAGATACCCTTAGCCGTGGTAATATCAAACTTGTCAGCCCTGAGATGCGTTTTTCTCAGAATCTCTCTGGCCCTCTTGGCCGCCTGGTCAACAACGGCCATACTCTTTGCCTGAAGATGGAGGTAGCTTAATTCATCTTTGCCGGTTAAGCGTTTCTGGGCAGTGGTCAGAGGAATGAAGATGATTTTGTTTTTCCAATCAAGTATATTCTGATCGCCAAAGACCATTTCTTTGTTTTGCATAACCCCTACGACTACATAAGCCTCATCCTCGATCTCTACTATTTGGGGATTCTCGCCGGCAAACAGTTCCGCCTTGATCTTTTGCCCCAACACACATACCTTTCTGCAACTCTCAAGATCGCTGTGAGTTATAAATCGACCTTCTTCTACCCAATGATCTTCTACCTTTTGAAAATCAGGAACCACTCCGTAAAGGGGATAAGTGTGCACCTTATCTCTATATTTAACCGGTAAAAAAAGACGGACTACAGGAGAAATCCCTTCAAACAAGGAGTCCTCCTCACAAAATAACCGATAGTCAAAGTAATCCAACACCCGTGGCCATTCTCTTGGGTCTTCCCTCTTATATTCTTCCCTGGGAAGTAGTGAAACCGAGATATTAAGGTACCCCCCAATCTCGGTTAATATCTTCAAATTTTCAACTTTGGCCCCATTTAAGATAGCTCCCACTGCCAGACAGGTGGCTACAGCAAAGACAATCCCCAATATCGTTAACGCTGCCCGCAACTTGTGTTCTAATAAACTCTTTAGTCCCGCTCTCAGGCTTTCCCATATCCTCATATTCGATCCCGGTCAAATTACAGCCGTTCTTCCTTTTCTATCATTCCATCTCTAAGAGAAATAATTCTGTTTGTCTGCCTGGCAATCTCAAGGTTATGAGTGGTTAAAATCACCGTATTTCCTCTTTGATTCAGCTCCTTAAATATGGAAATAATCTGCCGGCCGGTCTGGCTGTCAAGATTACCGGTTGGTTCATCCGCCAGGATCAGAGAAGGATTATTGACCAGAGCCCGGGCAATCGCCACCCTTTGTCTCTCACCCCCGGAGAGTTCAGAAGGATGATGATTGGCCCTCTCAGTCAGGCCAACTGAAAGTAGAGCTCCCTCGACTTTTGTCTTTCTTTTTCTCCTGGGTATCCCCCCGTAAATCAAGGGAAGCTCCACATTCTGAAAGACCTTTTTTCTGGGGATCAGATTAAGGGTCTGAAAGACAAAACCAATCCTTCTGCTTCTCAATTCAGAAAGCTGCCCATCTTTTAACTCTGCCACATCAGTTCCTTCCAGGCTGTATTCTCCCCGGCTTGGTCTTTCCAGACACCCTAGGATATGCATCAAGGTGGACTTTCCTGAACCGGAAGGGCCAACAATAGATAAGAATTCTCCCTTCTCTACTGTTAGAGATATGTCCTGGATAGCCACTACCTCAACCCTGCCCATTTTATAAATCCTGGTTAATCCGTGGGTCATAATTACCATATCGACTTATCTTTCGTTGATCTATCTTCCGGAATTTTCAAGCTTACCTCATCCCCTTCCGCAAGACCTCTAACTATTTCTATATTATACAGGTTAGAAGAGCCTGTTTCCACCCATTGTCTTACATATCCTGTTCCTTTCTTTAAAAAGACCATCTGGCGACCATCCTTTTCCCTAAAAACCGCTTCTACCGGAAGAGAAGGAACCCCCCTTTTCAGGTAATTAACTATCTTTACTCTGGCTGTCATATAAGGCCTTAGCCAGGAAGCAGGATTTAGAATCTTAACCTCCGTCCAAAAGACCTTTCTTCTTTCTACCATATCCGCAGCTAAGGAGACCTTTGAAACTATCCCCTTAAAAACCTCTCTGACAGGAGGAACCTCTATCTCAATCTCCGCCTCCTGGCCTTTCTTCACCTTTGAAATGTCGATCTCATTTATAGCTACCTTTACTAACATCTGCTTCAGATCAGCCACGATTAACAGCGGCTTAGATAAGTCGCCATAGCCAATGATCTCTCCTTCTTCTACATTTTTTTGAATCACTATACCTGAAACAGGGGATTGAACGACAGCATTCTGTAATTGATTTTCAGCTAATTCAAGGGCCTCTTCTTTCTCCCTGACTTCTGCTTTAGCTATAGCCAGGTCTTCTTTCCTGGTTCCTTTTTTAATCAGATTCAACCTGGCCTGAATGGCCTCACATTCACTCATGGCCAGGTTATATTCTGCCTCTGCTGTTCTTAACTCCTTGCCTGTTGCTCCCCCGGCCAGAAACAACTCAGTTTTATTGTGCCGATTATTCTCTGCCTCAGCCAGTCTTATCCTGGCTGCCCTAAGCCGGGCCTTTACCTCCGAGACCTCTTCTTCACAGGGGCCGGCCTTAAGCTTGGCCAGATTCATTCTGGCGGCATATAGATTAGCCTTCGCTCTTTCAAGGGTATGCAAAAGCTCCTCTTTATTCAACCGGATCAGAACCGCTCCCTTTTCTACCCGGTCACCTTCTTCTGCCAATATTTCCTTTATTCGTCCCCTGAATTCAGAAGTGATCTTGGCCTCATTAGCCGGTGAGAGGTAACCCGTCTCAATCAGGGTTTCAACAATATCTTTCTTCTTTACTCTCACCAGCGGGACTTCCTGCTGACACTTTTTCTCATTCTCCTTTTTATAAAAGAAGAAGGCAGAGATAAAGGTAATGATTATTATCCCCCCTATTCCAATCAGGATAAACTTTTTCACTCTATCGTTATCCTTTTTCCTCCAAGACCGGTGATATGTTCCAGACCAGCCAGGGCAATCAAATAACTATATCTTGTAGCAGTCAGATGTGCCTTCGCCCTTTCCAGTTCTATTTCAGAGGTAACAAGGTTTAACTCAGTAATTTCTTTCAGCTCATATCTTTTCCTCTCTATCATCAGCTTCTCCTTCTTCTGAACGATGTTCACCTCTGTAGTCTCAAGCTTTCTCTTTGCTTCCATTATATCGTAAACTGCCTGATAGACTTGTTGAGAAATCATTCGTCTCATCTTTTCCGGAGGGACCTCATAATAGCGGTAGGCGTCTGTCTCTATTCGTCCGGCAGCAATTTTCTTTGCCAGCAAATCCTTATCAAACAAAGTCAGTCTTCCTTCTTTAATATCGGTGGTAGGTTGAGTCCCACCTTCCATCTTATCTTTTTCCAACCTTCCCCAAAGACTATGATCAAAAAAGGGCAGCTCTAATATTAGTTTAACCTCCCATTCCTTATCTTCGAGGGGGAAATCATTCCCAGTTTCCTTGTAATTTCCTGCGATGTCAATCTGAAGTCCAGGAGGATTGGTTATTATCGCATCAGTTTTTCTAAGAAGATAATCACTTTCAGAGATCAGGATTTCCGGGCTGTTTTTTAGAGCCAATTCAATTTGCTCCTCTATCTCAGGCACTGCTGGCAGTGGACCGATATCTTCCTCAACAAGATTGATTGGCTGCTTCCCATCTATTCCCAACCTGTCTTTTAATCTGAGGCTTAGCAAATGTAATAGCTTTTGACTGGCTTCCAATTCAGTTGTAATCTCCTGAAATTCTGCTTTATAACCAAGTAATTCCAGTCTTGTAATCAATCCCTTTTGATATGCCTCCTCTGCTTGACTACAAAGACTGGCCACTCGGTCGAATATCTTTTTGGAAGTAGTCAAATTAATCCGGGCCTTCAGGACTTCAAAATAATACCTCTTTATTTCCAGGACGAGATCGTTTTTCTCCTTCTGATAAATAGCCTCGAATAGCTTCACCCTTGCCCGGGCCTGGTGGTAAGTGCCCAGAAGTTGACCACCATGATAGAGAGGCTGTCTCAATTCTGTCTTCCAGATATAAGTTTCCCATTTTAGAGGGCCAAACATTTCTTTCTCTTTTGTTTCACTTTGGATTAGAGAAGAAGATATTTGAGGAAGAAACTGCTTGATGGAGTCAATCAAAATCTTTCGGGAAAGACCTATTTCCTTTTTTGCCTTTTGAAGCTCGACACTTTGCTTTATCCCGATACTGACACAGTCATTTAGAGAAAGGGAAACAATCTTTTCCGCTCCAAAGAGAGGAGAGGGAGCATTTAGTGTGGCCAAGAATAAAAGTAGACACCATATCCCTCCAACCCATTTCATAATCTTTCTGCTAATCCTCTTCCTCCTTCAGGCTATATTCAAAGAGATAAATCTCAGCATAAGGAGGAGAAACAGTAGAATTAATCTTCCGCCCCAATATCCGCCATATTCGCTTTTTATCATCAGGCCAGGTAACCACTGTCTCCACAGGACAATCTATCCTTAATTTCTGAACTATCTCCCCCGAATTATTCATCAGAAATACATTCTCTCCTGACACGCTTTCGGAAGATACGCTAACCAGAATATAATCGCCATTTGACGACATTTCAACGTGAGGCAAGAGCCTGTTCTTATACGCTTTTATCAGTCTTCGACCCCAGAGGTATTTCCCCCATTCTCCATCATAGGAAGTAATTATCAATTCCGGTTCGGTTTTGCCTTTATATTCAAGAGTAGCCACAAACTTCCCGTCATCTGAAATAGCAGCCCCTGCCAGAGGATAAGTAGTAAGCTTTGCTTGGCGTAAGACCCCTTCTTTAGTGACAAAATAAAGTAAACGCTCATCCAAATATCCGGCCATAACCTGGCCACTTTCTGACACGTAAAAGCAATTATTATGACTCCCTATATGCCCCCAAAAAACGTCTCTCCACAAGACCTCTTTCTTTTCGACATCGTATAAAGTGCCACTGTCTGTAAACACATATTTCCCGTGGGGTGATATGACAGCAAAAAAAGTTTGCCAGGGGCCACTTTCCCAAACTTTTCCAACTTTGTTTTCAGAAATTTTCCAAATCTCCAACTCCCCTGCCTCATCAGCATCAGGAATCACCAATAAGTACCTACCATCGGCTGAAAACTGAGGTCCGCCTCTTCCCTCAAACTCTCCGATAAGTCTCTGCTGACTATTAAAGATAAGAAGTTTATTTGTATAATCGTCAAAGGCAAGGGATATCGCCACATAATTCTTATTAGAAATAGCTGCTGCAGTATAAATAACCCTCTTTTTATACTCTTCGCTGAATCTCTTTTGCCAAAGCATCTTGCCTTCTTCATCAAAAAGATAAAGATCGCCCTCTTTATTGGCAACTAAAATCATGCTTTCATCTATATTAATACTACTGCTTTCTTCAAATACTCCAGGAATTCTCTTTTTCCACAGCAGATTGTTATCTTCTGATAACTCCGCGTTTGCCGCTAAAGGTTGAATTATAGAAAAGATATACCCCACGACAAGAAATACCCTTGAAATAATCTTAAGCATCCTCTCTTCCTTCCCTGCCCCAAGATTGCTCCCCTGAAATTGAGTTGGCTCAACCTGGGAGCAATCCTGGGTGCCACTACTTTTACATTTATCCTCCCTATTGTCACATCCTTAATGCTCTAATCTTCTAATTCTATTTGGTCTGATTAATACCACCCATACCTATGCCTCATATATTCTTCAAAATCCTCTATTGTTTGCACTTGCTGGGACGGTGCTTGCGTTTGTTCCCAATTTAGCCCGTGGACAGCCGGATTAGCATAACAAAACCCGTAATCGGTCCAGCCACCCTTCTCTGCCACATTCGCATATCCAGTGGCGTTTGGTTTCAGATATCTGACCTCAAAATGTAAATGTGGCCCCGTGCTGACTCCTGTATTTCCTGAGAGACCGATAAGGTTTCCTTCCGAGTAAGAATAATTTAGCTTTGCCTGCTCCGCTGGTAGTACACCATCTTTCAATCGAAGATGGCCATACACTGTAGTTAATTTGCCAACCGGTTTTCCATTATCATCGTTTATTGAATCAGTAAGATAGACAGCATTTCCATAGCCACTTATCTTTCCAGTGTATGTTACTATACCCTCGTGAGCTGCCATTACCGGCGTACCCTCACCTACCTTAACATCAACCCCTGCATGGACTTTAGTGCCTCTTAGCCATCTGAACCCAGAAGTTATACGGTTATATTGGGAAACTGGATAGTAAAATTTAATCTTCTTAGCTGCTTCAATGGCCTTTTCAGCTTGGGCAGCAAACTTAGCACCATCTTTTTTATAATATTTAGGGTGCATTAAGTAGTTGGGGTCGGAAGTGGGATATTTTATTGTACCCTCACGTTCTATTACTCCATAGTCATTCGGAACTGCAACACTACCTGCATCTTCTTCCTTAGGTGTGTTATCATCGCCGCCGAAGATTGCATAACCAATAGCTGCCAATACTAACCCACCTACTATGTACTCACCGATTCCGCCTTTTCCTACAATCTCTGCCATCTCCTCTTCAGTTAACACCCTACTCTTCGGCGTAGTTATCGCCTGCGCCGGAGCAGCGATCGCGAGGAGAAAAGCAGCTATGGTAAACCAGCTAATCCACTTTTTAGACATTTTTATCAGCCCCCTTTCTTTTATTTCTAACTACTTCGGAACGGTTCAAATCGCCCATTTTGGTGTGAAATCTCGCATTTTTTATGGAGTTTAGACTTTAGCCTTTCATAATGAAATCCTAAAGGATTAACTCCAAGAAGTTAACTTTTAGCCGCAAGCTTTCACAGTAAGGTGAACCATCCCATTACTTCCTATCGCCAGATTATTTACACATCACCTCCCTCTTTTCGGCTATTTGACTAATAATCTTTCCCTTTTATCACCCCCTTTCCTCTCAGGAAATCCTCTCTGAGTTGGTCTGGCTATCCTAATCTGATAACAGAGCAACCGTTGCATGTTCAACCTGCTGCTATCTGAATCTGAATCAATACCCCAAGAGACAGAAAAAGCCCAGACATCTTTCTTCAAGCTGCCTGAGCCTAAAATATCCTGAGCGAGGGGTGATAAAAAAGCTTATTGCGGGGGGGGGGGTAGGTATTGTATTA
>JBFMHI010000084.1 GCA_040753085.1 bacterium
TCTACGGAACGGACATGGACAAGCACGGACAGGGACAAGCCCTGTCCCTACACTTCCGCCTTCTGTCCTGTGTTATTTATCCGTGCTAATCCGTGCAGCTATACCTGAACGGTTACGAATGAGTTTAAAATATGGGTGACCGTTCAGCCACCAAGGCACGAAGACACAAAGGGGAAATTATTCGACCTGTATGGTTAGGAATTACAAGCAAATCTCCTCAAACCTGAAAGGTTTGAATTTTACATAACCACAGGTGAAACCTGCGGAAACGAAACATCTACCACAGCTCAACCCTGAAAGGGTTGAATTCTATGTGGTGGATAATATTCGACCCTTGCAGGGTCGAGCCTTGCGGGTGTATTTATCTTCCGTAGCTTGCATCTACGGCTATTTAAAATTTGACGCTTTCAGCGTCAGTAGTCTACAACCTTAACCGTACAGGTCAAAATTTTTGGATTATCCCGACAAATTGATGATAGATGGGGTAGAGGATTATGATAGTTTGTCACCGGTAAATAGATCAAAAATGTCAAACGACGGAAATGAGATAGAAAAATGGGGTAAAGTGGCCCAATTCCCTTGAAAAATCTACAATCTAACCACAAGTCCCAAATTGTGAACAGTCTCAGAAAAAAGGGGAAGCTATACTACAAATTTTACTTGACTTATCTATTTCTATAACCTATAATAATAATGGTAACTACCGCTTAGGTGGATAGGCTGAAGGCTGAAGGCTATTGAACTTCAGCCTTCAGCCTTCAGCCTATAACCCGTAAGTGGCAGAAACGATGAACATCATCCCAATTTATAAGCCCCAAGAAATGAAGAAAGTAAAGAGATTTTTTATTAGAGGCCTTAGATTTTTTATCCAGATAATCTTTTCTATCCTGATTGGATTAGGCAAATGGATGGGCCTTTCAGAAGATAAATTAATACAGCTTCATATCAGGATCAACAATTACTTAGTGAAGCACGAACCCTGGCCGGCAGATTCTAATGGCCTGCTTCTTCTCTCTCCCAGTTGCTTGCAAAATAAAGACTGTCCTGCTAAGATAACTAATGATATTCAGGAATGCCGCCGCTGTGGCCGCTGCAGGATAAAAGACCTGGTGGAGATGTCTGAATCATATCAACTGCCTCTGATGGTTGTCACGGGTGGGAGGCTGGCCAGAGAGAAAGTAAAAGAGAATAATTATGGGGGGGTTATCGCTATTGCCTGCGAGAGGGAATTAGAGACAGGGATCAGAGACGCCTTCCCTCTGCCAGTGATAGCTATCATTAATGAACGCCCTGAAGGGCCTTGTGTTAATACCCAGGTAGATATAGAAAAGGTAAAAGAAGGAATCAGGAAATGCGAAGACTGCTTTTACTTTTAGTTATTTTTCTAATAGGCCTGGGGATTATCGCGGCCATTAAAGGCCTTAGGGATAAGGCACCTCTTTCGACCGTCCCGACTTCCGAGATTGCCTCGCCGGAGATGGAAATCACCAAATTCCACCTGGTCGAGACGATCAAAGGGATAAAAAGGTGGAAGATAGAGGCGGCTCAGGCTCAAGTATATGAGAACCAGACCCGAATGGAAGGCATTGAAACAGAGTTTTTTTCAGAACAAGGAGACAGCATCACCTTGAGTATGAAGGCCAACCAGGGTGTGTTGGATACCATCCACCGGGATATATCTGCTTCCGGCCAGGTAGTAGTAACTGATGCCGAGGGAGGAATACTGCATACCCAGAGTCTCAACTGGCGGGCTAAAGAAAAGATACTCAGCACTCCAGATACCTTTGTATTTACCCAAGAAGGACTTACTGTTACCGGCCAGGGAGTGGTGGTGGATCAACAAACTGAGAAGCTCAAGATTAAGCAGGACTTAAAGGCGGAAAAAGAGGAGGGGCCCCTGACGATTACGGCTAAGGAAGCCCTTTGGAATAAACGGGAACAAGCTGTCTTTCTAAAAGGAGAGGTAAAGATCGTCTATAAGGAGACTATTATTAATGCTGATCTGGTAGATGGTTATGGTGAGTTGAATAACCTAAAAAAAATAATTGGCCGTGGTAAGGTAAAAATTGTAGACACCAAAGAAGAGACAACCATTACCGGCGGATACCTGGAGTATCTTCAAGCCACGGAATATACCCTCATTACTGCCAACAAAGGAGAAAAGGTTAAATTAGAAGTAAAGGCCGATACAATTACGGTTACGGCGGCCAAAATGGAACGCTACCTGAAAGAGAACCGTTCAGTGGCCACAGGCGCCGTGGAAATTAAGGGCGAAGACCTCTTTGCTTCTTGCGGTCGAGCTACCTATTATGAGGATGAAGAAAAGATTGTCCTGGAAGGGGAGCCCCAATTAATTCAAATTAAAGAAGGAAACCGTTTTCAGGGAGAGGAGATCATCTATTATACTGAAGACGAACGGATTAAAATCATAGGCGGTGTGGAGGCCACCCTATTCCCTAAAAAATGAGTTCCAGATTATTCTTAATCCTCTCCCCTGAGGGCTTATCGTTACCCACAAATAATTCTTCGTGTCCTTCGTGGTTTTTAAAAGATGTGGGTAAAGATAAGGAGGGTGAGGGGGATTGCCTCTCCAAGAGACGAACCTACTTAAGTCAAATGTTACAGACCCGTAGGGGCACGTTGCCACGTGCCCCTACCACTCGAAAGATGCTTAAAGCCAAGAACCTAGTGAAGACATACGGCCGGCGACGAGTAGTTGATGAAGTCAACCTTGAGGTGAAAAGAGGAGAGATAGTGGGTCTCCTCGGCCCTAATGGGGCCGGCAAGACCACTACTTTTTACTGTTTGGTTGGTCTCATCTCTCCGTTAAGTGGTCAGGTTATGCTTGATGGTGAAGAGATCACCAGGCTGCCCATGTATAAACGGGCTAGGAAGGGAATAGGTTATCTTTCTCAGGAACCTTCTGTTTTTCAGAAACTTACCGTAGAGGAGAATATGCTGGCTATCCTTCAGACCCTTAAGTTGAATAAAAGTGAGCGTCAAGAGAGATTGACCACCCTATTGAATGAATTAAAGATTACGCATTTAGCCAAACAGCAGGCCTATACCCTTTCCGGTGGTGAACGGAGACGAACAGAGATTGCCCGGGCAATGGTTACTTCACCTGCCTTTATCCTTCTCGATGAACCCTTTGTCGGGATTGACCCTATTGCTGTGGCTGATATTCAACAGATTATCAGCCGGCTTAAAGAAAATGGATTAGGGGTGCTGATTACCGACCATTCTGTTCGAGAGACTCTGGAAGTAACTGACCGGGCTTACATTATGTACCAGGGTAAAATTCTCATTCATGGCACTGCCCTTGAATTGGTCAACGATCCTAAAGCCAGGGAGATATATCTTGGAGAGCGATTTCGGATGGAAACTATAGGCTGAAGGCGGAAGGCTAAGGAAGGCAGGCAAGGACGATGGCAGGCAGGACAAAGAAATTCAGGGGAAAACAAAGCCCTGAGGCAAAGGGAAGGGCAAGGTCTAAAGAGAGCCATCATGAGTTAGGCCTTTCCCTTGAGGGGCGCCTCAAGCTTTTCTTCAGGCGAAATCGAGTAGTCCTGTGGGCCGGCAGTATCTTCTCTTTTTGCATCTTGTTGTCTATCTTAGCCTACTCTATGTTTCTTGAGAGCGGGGCTTCCCTCAACCTTAGGATATTTACCGCCAGGGCGACCAGCCTCATCTTAAGTCTGTTTAGCATCCCAACCGAGGTTAAGGGCACGATCGTCTCCTCCAGCGATTTTTCCATCGATGTGGTCACTGAATGCATCGGCGTTGTTCCCATGCTTATCTTTGCCTCTGCTGTGCTGGCCTATCCGAGTAAAATCAAACAGAAGTTAGCTGGTATAGGCCTTAGTATAGTGAGTATATACCTGCTCAACCTGGTTCGCACCGTGAGCCTCTTTTACCTTGGGGCCGCCTATCCTGACCTCTTCAAGACCGCTCATCTGGTGGTTTGGCAGGCCTTAATAATTTTATTTACCGTTATTCTGTGGCTCTTCTGGCTGGAGAAAATAGTTAAAGAAGGATGTAATTAATGGCTAAGACAGTACTGATTACCAAATATTAGCGGGGTGTCTGGGGGTAAGACCATGCTAAGATTTTCTTTATTTGCTCTTAAGGCCACCATCCTTCTCATTATCATTTCCTTACTTTGGCCTTTGGCAGCTCCAAGTTATGACCGTTTTTTAGTGGGGATATCAAATAAACTTTCCTCCTCAGAAATTACCTTGGTAGGTGAAAATCGCATCAGGTTGTGTAAAAATGGAGACAAGAAGTGGGGCATTGACAGCCTGGGCCTTCATGTCGGCCTTATATTGGTTACCGCGCTCAGCATGGCTACGCCCCGCTTAAAGCTTTGGCAGCGTCTCAAATTCATTGGTATAGTCTGGATACTTGTGTGGGTTACCCATGTGGCCACTCTTCTGATATTGGCCGGTAAAAAGCTCCCCGAGAAGGAAGATTTCCTCCTTATTTTCCTTTTGTCAATCGGCCGCGAGCTTTTTCCCATGGTGATCTGGGGAGTCTTGTCTTTTAGGTGCTGGTTTCCACGTCGGGCCGATTTAGCCGCCAATTAACCCCTGTCCGTGCCTTGGATGATTGCTTAGGCCACGACGGGGCAACCACCAGCCACGGCCTCAAATTATTTGTTATTTCACCCTCCCCTAACCCCTCCCATCAAGGGAGGGGAAGCTCTTATGCCGACGCTGTCAGGACAAAAGGAGATGAAACTTAACCCATAGCACTATAATCTGTAATGAGCTTACTTTTTTAACTTGATTTTGAGTAGATACGAAATTAATTAAGCCCCGCCGGGGCGAAGGAGAAAATAGGAGGTGTTCTTTTGAGAAAGATTATGATGCTGGTGTTGTTAGGATTGATCGGACGAGGTGCTCAGGTGGCGGCCGAAGCCCTTCCCTGTCAATACGACATAGATGTCCGATTGAATCCCCTCAATCATACCTTGGCAGGCACAGAGGTATTAACCCTTCAGAATACCACTGACATGGCCTTAGAAGAGATTCACCTGGTGCTGGGGGGCAATTTCCTCGCCCAACCTAATCCCCATATTCATCCCATCCTGGTTGACTACGGTTATTCCCAGGGGTTTGATCCTGGCTGGACAAAGATCACCGGTGTTAAAGATAAGGCAGGGCAAAGCCTGAGCTTTCACTATGAAAACGCCCCGGAGATCATCCAAAATTACTCTTTGGAAAACGTTATTGGGGTAGTGAAACTGCCCCAGCCCCTTGAACCTGGTGAATTACTAAGCCTTGAAATAGCCTTTGAGACCCGATTCCCTGAAAATTACCTGATGGGTGATAACTCTTGCTTCCGGGAGACATATACCTGGCGATTTGGCTGGAATCCTATCTTGAGGTTCAGGGATAATGGGGCCTGGAGCGATAAGATGACCTGGGGAGCCGGGGATTACCAGGTCAGGCTTTGGGTGCCGGCTGAATTTAAGGTGGCCTCGGGTGCGGATATTCAGACCGAGGAACTAACGGGGGAAGAGAAGGTAGTCACCATGGGATCCCGGATGGTAATGGGTATTCCGTTGTCTATCAGCCAGCATTACCAGGAATTGACTGTTGATTACTCGATTCCAACTACCATTTATTACCTGCCCAAACACAAAAGGGCGGCCCTCAAACTGAAACCACTGGTGGGAAAAATAATCGATTACTACCACCAAAAATTAGGCCGCTTTCCCAGATCGAGGCTGGTGGTAGTTGACAATAACATTTATGGTGGTATGGCGGCTGATGGCATGGTCATCCTCGGCCGGGAGGCCTTCAAGGAGAGAGATTTGCTTGTGCCCAACCTCTTCGATCGTCTCTGGGAATATATCCTGGCCCATGAAATCGGCCACCTCTGGTTTGGACTTTCAGTCAACCCTGACTTTGACCGGGATAATTTTCTCTCTGAGGCCTTGGCCGAATTTGTCTCCATCTCTTATTTTGAGGATCAATATGGTCTAAGAGGCGGCAACCTCTTGGATAATGAAAACAAAGGACTCCTTTACTCCCTCATCTTTCCCTTTCTTTCCCGGGCCAACCTGAGGGAGCACCTCTCAGAGTTTCCTTATCGGGAGGTGATAAAAGATCATCGGGATGAGGAGATAATTAAACACTATAGAGAGTTAGAATACGCTGAGACGGGTGTTACCAGGATCTATAATAAGGGCTATCTGGTAGTCAGAAATTTGGCTCACCTCATTGGTGAGGATAAATTCTGGGAGATACTCTCAGCCTACGCCCAGGAATTTGCCGCAAAGAATCCGACCTCTGAGGACTTTGAGCGATTCACCCAGACCAGAACTGACATTGACCTAACCTCTTTCTTCCACGATTGGCTTCACGGGAGAGACCGGGTTGACTATGCCATTAAAAAGGTAAAAAGCGAATCCAGCGGCACCGGCTACCTGACTAAAGTCTCCCTCGAAAATAAGGGGACAATAGAAACTCCGATTGAGGTAGAGATAACCACAGATGAAGGCGAGATGGTGAGAGAAAGATATGCGGCCGGCTCCGGGGAGGTAGCTTTCCACACCAGGGGGAAGGTAGAGAAGGTGGTCATAGATCCTGATTTCAGGGTGCCTGATGTCAACCGGCTTGATAATTGTAAACCCAGGAGGGTGGCCGTTGACTTCTCCTCCCTGTTTTTCCCGCCCTTGGATGCTTACTACCTGAGCCCTTTCCTTTTAAGCCTGCATTTCGGCTATGCCAGAGACTTCGGGCTGAGTCTTTATCCCTACATAGAGGAAGATGAAGAAGAGAATATCCTTATTGGGGGTGGTGGGCAATTTTTCAAGGATCTGGGTTGGGATAGGCAGTTCTACCTGGGGGCTGATTATTACCCCAAAGACCAGGAGTGGCAAGCCCGCACCGGCCTTGTCTTGGCCATCCATCGAGCCCCTAATATCGGAGTAACCGGCCGGGTGAATCAGCCGACTCACCTTTTTTACCCCTATTTGGAATACCATCGGGAGAAGGATAAGCATACCTATCACTCGATGGGACTTGGTTGGTCTTATGATGACTTCATCAAAAGGCTCTTCCAGGTTTACCTGGATATAGAAACCTCTATCCCCTCGGCGGATCGATATGAGTTTTCCAAATTTGATGCTTATGCCCTGAAGGGTTTTAAGACCCCTATCCCCAACCTCATCTTTGGCATGGACTTATGGGCCAGCCGAATTACAGGCCCTAAAAGGCCGATCCATCTGGAACTTGAGGATCTGGTTCTGAAGGAGGGGAAGGCGGGAGAGGCCTCGATAGCTGGGCAAGCCAGTCTTCTCTATCCCCTCCTTAGAGAAAGGGAATTTAAGATCCTTAACACGGTCATCTTTGAAGAGCTGGAGACCTGGCTCAGCTACGAGGGAGGCAGGCTTTATGATGATGAGGAGTTAGTGGAAAAAGAAGATACAGTCAAGGGGGAGCTTGTCCTGGGATTCACCACTATTGACGGGCTTAGATTCGGCCTCAGAACCGGTTATGCCAAATCGCTTCTGGACAGCCGGGACAAGACTTATCTCACCTTTTCAGGGAGGATATGGTAAATTGATGAAAGGGAGGTAAATAAATATGAATGAGTATTACGCGGAAGAAACTGACGTAGTAGAAGATGATGAGGTAGGGGGTGTAGGGAGTGAAGAAGCGCCCTTCAAGAAAAAAAAGAAAAAAAAGGGAGCTATCAGGTCTCTCCTGGAGTTAGGCCGCCAAAAAGGGGCCTCTGATTTACATCTGGCTGAGGGTGTTCCGCCTGTCTTTCGGGTAAATGGAGAATTAGTCAAGATGTCGGATACACCGCCTTTGACTAAAGATAAAGTTTACAACATGATTAATGCCATTCTTACCGAAGAACAGAAACGTATCGTTAAGGAAGAACTTCAATTGGATTCTGCCCTGGAATTAGAAGACGGAAGATACCGGGTCAGTGTTTATACTACCAGGAAGGGTTTAAGCGCTTCCTTAAGATTGATTCCGGATAAGATAAAGGGCTTTAAAGAACTGGGCTTACCGGAAAGCTTAGAGAAATTAATGCAGCTTTCCGATGGACTTCTCCTGGTCACCGGACCAACCGGCTGCGGAAAGTCAACTACCCTGGCCTCTATGATCGACTGGATAAATGAACATAGACAAGCGCATATCATTACTATTGAAGACCCCATTGAGTTTGTTCATCAGCATAAGAGGTGTATGATTAATCAAAGGGAGATTGGGGCTCATACAGAGTCCTTTGCCTCTGCCCTGAGGTCGGCTTTAAGGCAGGATCCGGATATTATCCTGGTGGGTGAGATGCGGGATCTGGAAACCATCTCCACGGCCTTAACCGCCGCTGAAACAGGCCATCTTGTCTTAGCTACCCTCCATACCAAGTCTGCCGCCAAGACCATTGACCGTCTTATTGACGCCTTCCCGGCCCATCAGCAAAATCAGGTTCGAATCCAGCTCTCGGAAACAATACAAGCCATTATTGCTCAGTCTTTATTGCCCTTGAAAGAGGGCAATGGGCGGGTGCCTGCCGTGGAGATACTTGTGGCTACACCGGCTGTCAGGAACACTATCAGGGAGATGAAGACCCATCAAATCCCCAGCATTATCCAAACAAGCGGCCGGGATGGGATGCAGAGTTTGGCTCAATCACTCCGTGGTCTTCTTCACGAAGATAAGATATCTAAGGCTGAAATGCTTAAGCGATTTACGGACAAAGAGATCTTTGCCCTGGCCGGTGGGTATTATCAGGAGGAATAGTTTCGAGTTTCGAGTTGTAACTATTCAACCACGAAGACACTAAGCCACGAAGATTATAAGAATTATCCTTTAATAGCCCGGTAGAGCGACAATAGTAGCCCAGTACCCAACCCTGGCCTGCCGCCAGGGCAGTCTTCCATACCGGCTTCTTAACCATAACCTTTTATCCGAGAGGCCTCTACACCAGGAATTGCTGAGAAAAAATTTACCTTGACATATTTTAAAATTTAATGTATTATAGAATATAATGTATATATGGAGGTGGTGTAGAAATGGTAAGAAAACAGATTTACTTAGATGAGAAGACAGATGAAGAGCTTAAGCGGATAACAGTCCTGCATAAGGTCAAAACTGCACATATAATCAGGAAAGCTATAGAGGAATATTTAGATAAGAGGGCAAGGGAGAGAAAAAAAGAAAAAAATCCCCTTTACAAACTCGTTGGTCTATGTGAGGAAGGAAAGCCCGATGCTTCTCTTAAACATGATGAGTATCTTTACCAAAAAGGAGAATAAGGATGCTTGTTTTTGTAGATACAAGTGCCTGGATTGCTACGGTTGTTAAGAAAGATATAAACCATAAAAAGGCATCCTCATATTATCTTGAGCTACTTAATAAAGACATAGGTTTAATCACCTCAAACTATGTTTTAAGTGAGGTTTATACTAGACTTAGATATGATGTAAGCCATCAAAAAGCCTGTGAGTTTCGCCACATCATTTCCGAAGCAACCTCTCAGGGCTCTCTTTCTGTATCCTGGGTCAATGAGGAGATTGAAAATAAAGCCTGGGAGATATTTGAAAGTTATAAAGACCAACGATTTTCTTTTGTTGACTGCACGAGTTTTGTTGTTGCCAAAAGACTTAAGATAAAAGAGGTCTTTGCCTTTGATGATGACTTTGTTATTATGGGGTTTATACTTAGACCATAGGAAGTGGAAAGGGGGCAGCATAAGAAAAATTAGCAGTTAGTATTCAGAAGAAGTAGCAATAGCCAGGGCAACTACAATAAGATAGAGCATTGCTTATTTCCTTGCTATTGAAGAGGCGAATGTTAACCTGAGAATTACTGCCTCATCGTATAATTCCTTGACTTTTTATACGATAATATCGTATAATTAGCCTTAAAAGAGGATTTTTTAGATATGGAAGATTTATTCTATCGTTACAATCCCTGGTGGGAAGAAGAATATCTATTAGAAGGCATCATTGAGAGAATTTCTGTCTTAACATTGATGAAGGAAAATTTCTCTTCTAAACAGATTATTTTCTTAACGGGTCTAAGAAGGGTTGGGAAAACCACTCTTTTAAAACTTCTGATTAAAGAACTGATAACAAAGGAAGGGATTGAACCCAAACATATTTTTTATATCAGCCTTGATGATTACCTCCTTCTTAAAAAATCCATATTAGAAATTGTTGATGAATACCGTAAGATTCATAAAATTAGTTTCAAAGAGAAAATTTTTATCTTCTTAGATGAAGTGGCTTACAAAGAGGATTTTGAATTACAACTTAAGAACCTCTATGATAATCAGAATGTCAAACTTTATGTCTCTTCTTCAAGTACTTCCATCCTTAAGAGTAAAAAGCCATACCTGACAGGTAGAACTCTGATTATTGAGGTATTACCTCTGGATTTTCAAGAGTATCTAAAATTTAGAGGGATTAAGATTAGTAAAGAAGATAACCACCTGAAAGAGCGGTATTTTGAGGAATATTTAAACATAGGAGGCCTACCTGAATATGTCCTTCGAGGGGATATTGAATATGTAAAAGAGCTGGTCGATGATATCATTTATAAAGATATTACTGCTTTTTATGGCATCAAAACTCCTCAAGTGCTTAAAGATTTCTTTTTACTTTTGATGGAAAGAGTTGGTGAGAGGATGAGTATTAACAAAATGGCAAAGATATTAGGTATTTCCCCAGATACTGCCAAAAGATACTTAGAGATGTTTGCGGATACCTATCTTATTTACCTTGTGCCACGATGTGGGAAACTTAATGAGCGGCTCCTTTCACCCAGGAAGGTCTACTCATCTGATGTAGGAATTAGGTCATTATTTACCGGTTTTAGGGATAAAGGTAGCTTATTTGAAAATTATGTTTATCTAAAAATTAAGAGATATAACCCTTGCTATGTCTACAAGGATGGAATAGAAATTGACTTTCTGACTATGGATAAAAGGTTGATAGAAGTCAAATATCATAGCCAACTCCCAAAAGCACAATTGCTCCTATTAAATAAATTAGAGGCAAAAGAAAAGATTATCATCAATAACATCAATGACTTAGAAGGATTATTGAAAAAGGAAGATATTTTTTAAGGTGTAGCTATGGATGAATTAAAAGAGGCATTAAGGAAGATTGAAGGATTTAGAGGGAAGAGAACTGTTTTTGGGCATCGTTTCAAATCGCTGCTTGAGAAGGGAGAGATCGGTTTACACTTTTAGAGCACAGAGCAGTTTTGTCTCTACCACAAGCAACCGGTAACGCCTCGGAGGAAGCCCCGAGGTTGGAAAAGCAAAACGGTAGAGTTGGCAGTGT
>JBFMHI010000085.1 GCA_040753085.1 bacterium
TTAAGGAGATTAGGAAGTTGCCTGCCGGTTTTCTTTTGGAGACAAGGAAGGGATGAAACCCACAAAAGAGGTTGTGAGGGTGGCTATCAAATTTTGTGAGTGACAATAGGATGGCAGAGATATTTGCAGGGAAGTTAAGACGAGAAAAGTAGTTTTGTAGAAAAAAATGGTATGATGATGCTATAGCCGATAATGAACTAACCGCAAGGTTTCACAGAAAATTGGACGGTTATGAACCGTCCCAAAATCAGTGTTTCATCCGTGTAAATCCGTGGCTGAATAGTTGCAAAAATTCGACCTGTATGGTTAGCTTAACCTTACTCACATCTTTTAAAAACCACGGGATGGTTCACTTTACTGTGAAAGCTTGCGGCTGAGAGGTAGGGTGGGCACCGCCCACCAAAAAGGCGTAGATGGCGAACAGATTGGTGGGTAATGTCCACCCTACTTCTGCGGAAGGTTAACCGCGCCTAAAGTTTCACAAGAAAATGGATGATTTTGAACCGTCCCAAAACCACGAAGAACACGAAGAACACGAAGGACACCACGAAGATTTTTTTAATCACATTTACTTTACCCTTAATTACTTTCTTCGTGAACTTCGTGCTCTTCGTGGTTTATCTTTGCTTTTCCCTACCTAATCATACAGGTCGCAAAAATTTTGACCATACTGAAAAAACAAGAAGGAGGACGATATGACTAAAGAAGAGATTCTTGAACAGGCCCTTAGATATGCCAATTCTAATCACCCGTGTGAGGAAATCCTGGCTTACATCCTGGACAGAATAGAAAAGGTCTTTAATTGTCAATCCGCGGCTATTATGACCATAAATGAAGCCAAAGGGGAATTCAGGGTCAAATCTGAAAGAGGTCTCCCCTGGGATTTTGTCAAATACGGACATTTAAAAATAGATGAAGGTGTATTTAAACGGGTAATCGGAAAAGGTGAGACATGTCTTCTTACCGAGCGCGACTCTGAATTAGAGGATATTAAGGGCAGGTTTGAGAATGGATTTAACACCTTTTTAGCTGCGCCTGTCGCCACGGCTGGAAGACCAATTGGTTTAATGTGCATGGGCAGCCAGGCTAAAGCCGCCTTTGATCCTGAAGATGAAACCATCTTTTCCTCCCTGGCCGAACTAGTCGGACTGGTCATCGAACGTGGACAACTTTATGACCGGATAAAGGAAATAGAGCCTTTCGACAAGGTGGCTCACCTAAAACGCTTTCAGTTCCTCTATCAGGATTTAGAGCAGGACATCCAGATTTCAATAGACCGCCGGCAGCCCCTGGCCTTGCTTTTCCTTGAAATAGACAGATTTAAGTCCTATATGGGTATGTATGGTTTTGAGAAAGGGAAGGAACTTTTGGTGGAAATAGGTGGAGTTATTAAGCAGAGCACGATGGGAATCGTCACTCATTATCGATGGGAACAATTCGGTATTCTCCTTCCGGAAGAGGGGCCGGCCAAGGCCAAAGAGACGGCTGAATTCATCAGGCAAAAAATAGAAGAATTTGAGCCGGAAGGAAAAGAGGTGCCTATTACCGCTAGTATTGGACTGACGGCCTTTGAGGCGGCGGCCCCTTCAGCCCCTGAGATGGTTTGCCAGGCCGAAGAAGCCCTCTGGGAGGCCCATGTGCAGGGTGGGAATAAAGTCGTTTCCTTTGCAGAAATTGTGAAATAGGTTTAAATCCTTCGGGCATGTATCTCTTCTCTCTACTTTACCCGAAATCGGTAATCAGTAATCGGTTCTCTTGGCCATTCTATGCTGGAGATAGGTCTCAGAAAACTGGTGAAACTTTAAGTGTTCAGCCACAAAGACACTAAGACACAAAAATAGAGCAGCAGAGCAGCAGTTAAAGATTTTTGTAACCGTTCAGCCACTGATTGACACGGATTAGCACGGATAAAATAAAATGAGTTGTAAGTGTTCAGCCACAAAGACGCTAAGACACAATGTAGGGGCGAATAATTATTCGCCCCTACATTAGGTCGTAATCCCGTGCTCATCTGAATAGTTCAATAGAACAGTAGCGGAGTAGTTAAAGACTTTTCCGAAGGTTCCAGAACTGCTGCTCTACTGCTCTACTGCTCTCTAAGACACATACCTTTTTCCCCTTCGTGTCTTCGTGCCTTGGTGGCTGAACGGTTACCTAATTTTGTAATCGTTCACCACAGAGACACGGAGAATGATTTTAGAAAAAGCACTTACAGAGCAAATAATTGGGTCAGCAATAGAAGTTCATAGGCATTTAGGCCCTGGTTTATTAGAGTCAGCCTACGAAGAATGCCTTTGTCTTGAACTCAATTTGCGTGGTCTAAATTTTGAACGACAAAGACCTCATTAAGAGACTTGTCCTTTAGATTTTTCTCAGTGTCTCTGTGTCTCCGTGGTGAGGTGAACGGTTACAAAATTAACTAATAAGGAGGAAAAGCAAAAATGACAAATAAGGCGTTATTAGTTGGGATAAACAAATATAAACTTCCGGGTTGTAATTTGAATGGATGTGTGAATGATGTAACAAATGTGAGGGATATTCTCTTGAAGTACTTTGGATTTAGTATAAAAGAGATACGGGTATTAGTAGATGAGAGAGCGACAAAAGCAAATATCATCTCGCGATTAAAATGGCTTGTTAACGGAGCAAAGCAAGGGGATAAACTTCTATTTCACTTCTCAGGACACGGTTCTCAAATAGTTGACCGTGACGGTGATGAATTAAAGGATAAGATGGATGAACTTATCTGCCCACATGATATGGATTGGGATGGGAATTTTATTGCCGATGATGATTTAGAAAAGATATTCTCGGGTGTACCGACAGTGGTGAATTTAGAGGTTTTACTTGATTGCTGCCATTCAGGAACAGGAACACGTGAGACAATGGCGATCAATATGTTACCTCCAGAGCTATCATTCAAATCCAGATTTCTGCCTCCACCTATAGATATTCAATGCAGGGCAGATGAAGATATGGAAATAAGAAAGCTCTTGAGGAAACATAATTCATTAAACCATGTGCTCTTTGCAGGTTGTCAGTCGAATCAGACCTCTGCGGATGCATATATAAATGGAAGTTACAATGGTGCTTTTACCTATTATCTATGTAAACATCTCAGAGAGACACAAGGTAATATCAGAAGGGCTGAATTACTAAGGAGAACGAGGGCATCCATAAAATTCAATGGTTATAGCCAAATCCCTCAACTGGAAGCACCTGTAGCTGAGAAGAAAAAGAAGATGCTGGAATAAGTGGTCGGGAGGCTTCCCCCTGGGCAAGGAGGCCTTTTGTTTTTTTGTTTTCACTGGGCATCGGCAGAAAACCATTTACTCTTAACTACTTGAAAAACTAATATCGAATTGCTGCAAAAAGTATGCCAACTTCATTAGAAAAAAACTTGAACATCGAGTATTAGGCCTACATTCCGCACCTCTTTTAGTGCGAAATTCTATTTTTTTCCGACTATTCAAGAAAGTATATAGTTTACTTTTACTTACGAAAATCGTCCCCCCTTGTGATCTGAACCCTTGGAGCCTCTTGGAGCTATGCCCTCTTAGGGTGCATCTAGGACCGCCGGAGTTCCAAAAGGCACCCCGAAGTGGGGTGGAATAGCCATAAGACCTTGGGAATAAAGTCCCTTAAGGGGAAGAAGCAGAAACCTGGCTAGAGAAAAATATAGAAAGTCAAGGTTTCAGGTGCGGAATGTAGGCTCCTACGAAGTTAGAAGACATTTTTTGTAATTCAATTCTACAAACAGTTAGAGCTCCTACAGAGCCAAAAATATCTTCGCATCGAAATACATTAGAAGAGGCTTATGGGACAGCCCGTAAGCGTTTGTTGACCATCTTTATAACCAAACTTTGGCAGAAAATTCAAGATATAAAGCCACAGATTAACACAGATTGAACACGGATAAACACAAAATATATTTTATTTTCTTGAAATTAAAGAAGTTATGCTAAAGAAGAATGTTCATTGATTCTCACAAAAATCACAAAAACAAGTTCTTGCAGAGACTTAGTTCTTATCTGTGTCCATCCGTGTAAATCTGTGGCTTATAAAAAAAGAAAGACGATAGATTCGATTTCGTGCAAAACTTAGGTATAAGAGTAACGATGAGTACAATCAGCAGTTCGCAAAGCCGTTTAATTGGTCATTTACACGTCACAAAATGCGTAACTGATATTGTTGCAAAAAAATTTTTTCAACCTGACACTTAGGTAGGCATTCCAGGAGCGAACCGTGGTTTGGTTTAACCAGATACAAGTAAACATCGTTGAGAACCATACCCCCACTCGCGACTACCTGCTGCCGAAGTTGCTGTCGAAGAAGGTTGAAGTGAAAGCGGCCGAGGAAATGATGGAGGACTCGACATGAGACAGCAAATTTCAACAGGGCATTCCGTTCCACGCATTGAATACCTACGAGTCATCAACTACCGCGCCCTGAAGGATTTGGAACTGAAAAACCTCAGCCCGCTGACGGTCTTTTTGGGACCCAATGGAAGCGGTAAGTCTACTATCTTCGATGTTTTCGCCTTTCTGTCGGAGTGTTTCTCGACAGGGCTGCGGAAGGCATGGGACCGACGCGGACGCTTCAAGGAACTACGCAGGCGAGGCGAAGAGGGACCGATTAAATTTGAACTGAAATATCGTGAACAACCTGGCTCGCCGCTCATCACTTACCATCTCGCGATTGATGAACGCACTGAAGGCACGAGAGGTCCTTACATCGCAAGCGAGTGGCTGCAATGGAGACGGCAACGATACGGCAAGCCATTTCGGTTTCTGGACTTTGAAAGCGGACGGGGGCGGGTGGTCAGCGGGGAACTACCCGATGAGACGGACGACCGCCTTGAAGAGCAATTGGATTCTCCTGAGATGCTCGCCGTGAACACCTTGGGGCAATTTGCCCGCCATCCCCGTGTGAGCGCGTTGCGCCGTTTCATCACGAGCTGGTATCTGTCCTACCTCACCGCTGACAGCACGCGGGGCGTCCCCGAAGCAGGACCGCAGGAGCGATTGTCTGTGACGGGTGATAATTTGGCGAACGTCGTTCAATACCTGAAAGAGCAACACCCCAACCGGCTCGAACAAATCATTGGAACCCTTACTCGTCGCGTTCCACGACTGGAGAGAATAGACGCCGAAATCATGGCGGATGGACGGCTTCTTTTGCAGGTCAAAGACGCGCCGTTTGTTCAACCCATTTTAGCCAAGTTTGCGTCGGACGGAACGCTGAAGATGCTGGCATATCTCACGGTTCTTGTATGACCCTGACCCACCCCGATTTATCGGCATTGAGGAACCAGAGAACCATCTGCACCCCCGTTTGTTGCCTGAGCTGGCAACGGTGACAACTCATTCGCCTTTCTTTGTGAACGGGCTAAGACCACAGGAGGTTTGGACATTAGAACGGGATGAACAGGGCTATACTCAAGCACAACGGGTTGCAGACATTGCAGGGGTCAAAGAATTCATAGAGCATGGGGCGAGACTCGGACACCTTTGGACAGAAAACTACTTCCGAAAGGGTGATCCTTTCGCGTCAACAAGTCGAAGCCTTAGCCAGAAGACCGACCAGGACGGTTACTGTTTTTCTTCCACCTTAGGAGGTGTAGGCTCCACTTTTGGAGCAGCCTCTTCTTTCCCTTTAGAAACTGGTGGGGCTGGCTGACCGCCTTCCGATGCCGGTGATGGAATTGCTGCCGGCGCGGTCTTTTCCTCTATTTTGACGGCGGCCTCAGGAGTTACTCCCCCTGGCTTGACAGTCCCTTTAGGGGTGGCCTCTCCTCCCGGGACAACCCCCTCTGGTGTAGGAGCCGCCGTCTCCTTTTCGGCAGGCAGGGCTGTCTCTTCTTTAACAGGGGCAACTTGTTCCACCCCTCTTCTCCCCTTAATGATGGATCCCTCATGGGCATAGATGACGGTTAAGAGGATCGAAGTAACCATAAAGAGAATAGCCGCCACCGTAGTTATTCGACCCAAAATGTTGCCCCGCATGGTCCCAAAGGCCGTTTGAGATGCCCCCCCTCCGCCAAAGGCAGAGCCTAAGCTGGCTCCCTTCCCGGCCTGAAGCAGAACAATTAAGATCAAAGCAAAACAGATAATTACATGAATAATAGTTAAGACGATACCCACTGATTAATTTACCTCCTTCAAATTCAGGAATGCTCTCGGATAAAACCTGTTCCTGTCCCTGATTTAATCAGGGATTCAGGAATTGAGCGTTGATTTTATTAATCTTTACACACCGCGAACTTTTCCTTCACCCCCATTGGTAAAATTTGCTCCTTCGCCCCTGCGGGGCTTAATTTCCCATTCAATCTTCCGTAGGTTGAAACCTACGGCTAAATTCCTCTGCACCTTCGGTGCATAAATTAATTACATTATTTTTCGGATAAAATCTGTTTCTGCTCTGTTTTATCCAAAAATCTTCTTCAAATGTCGGACGCCAGAAGACAGAAGTCGGTTCTACTCGCTCTCCTGCTCACAAGATATCCCGTAGATAAGAGCGATTATCGCCCCCTTAATCAGGTAGTCCACCAAGCCCATTATGGTCCAATATATTACTACTCCTGTGGCTACGGTCATAAACATGTGGGGGTAGAAAACATTCCCCGCAGGGTGCCTACCAGCCAGAGGATAAAACCATAAGTAAGAACCATAAGTAAGTCCTTTTGTCAGCCTCCCAGAACCAGGGATGCCTTGAAAGAAAAGCCCATATCCAAATGCCAGGAAAATACTTAAGATCAGATTACCTAAATTTAACCATAAGAAGAAAGCCCCCCTCGTAATCTCTTCTTCTCCCCTCCAGACATTAGTAGGCTCAAGCTGGTAGACCCAGTTAAAGAGCCAGCCGCAAGTAAGTCCACCCAGAACGGCGCCTACAATAGTGACCACCAGTCCGGCCATCAATATCCGGCCTATCCGCATATTTATCCTCCCCTTTCTTAGATAGTAACCGTTCACGCCACTAAGACACCAAGCAACTGGTACCTTAGATATTTAGCCTAACATAACATAAATAACCTCCCAGGTCAAGTTTTTTCTCAGGGTAATCGCCTCAAAATTTCTGGGATCGGATGAGGCCCCAGAGGGGCGAGACAACGCCGACGCGATCGAAACTTTATTTTGGTTACTCCACGGTCGGTTCCACAATCTTTCCGATAAAGAGTATGGTCTGGGAATGATCTTCTCGGATCACCAATACAAAGGGCCGGTCAACTCGCATTGAAAAACCAGAAGGTAGGGCGGTTAGAGTCATTTCCACCGAAGTAACGGCGGCTGCTTCCGTGCCTTCTTCATCTACTTTTACAAAGGTCTTATGTTTCACTTGGCTGATATATAAATTTTCAGTGACTTGCTCCTTTTTATACATTCTGGTAAAATCAGCCTGTAAGGGATCGAAGGCGATGGCCATGCCTAATGCTTCTAAGATATCATTCAAACTTAGTTCGTATTCCAGAGTAAACTTAGGAAGTTGCAAGGTCCCTTTCTGTTCGGAAAAACTAATTCGCCATTGATTCCAATTCTCAGGATTAAATTCGGCAATTAGGGAATCAACGTTTTTTTGCTCTCGTGGGAGAAAGATGGTCATCCTGAAATCACCCTCGCCATAAGGCAGATCAATGGCTTGGAAATCGGCATTTTCAAAATATTGAAAGTCCCTTTCTTGCGTCATCATCCGGCACGGTTTTTGAGAACCATCGGGCAAGGTAAACCAATCATCTTGTGTTAGCTCTTTATCAAATTCGGAAGTCCAGGTGCCTTTAAAATAGATGGCATCAATGAGAAACATCATCGTTAAAGGATTAATCACTTTATCCACGATTTCCTTGATCTTTCTATTGGTATTTTCATCCACCCATCCATTGATTATATCTGAAGCGTTCGGATCGTTAAAATCCAATCCCCTTACTTCTGCATTAAAATAGGTCTTGTTTAGAGTAATGAATTCATCTTCCACAGGGAATCCCTGACGATACCAGATCGAATTGGCAATCCGGAATTGAACCTTTTGGTCAAGGTTGGTTAATAATTCTATCACGCTCTGATAAGATTCATTCACTTCTTGCATCGTTAAGCCGGAAAGCTCAAGGGTCGTCTGCATTGCCTCTTGGGTCCTCCCCTCAGCGCCGTTGTAAGTCATTCCCAGGGCCATCGAAACACTCAGCGGAGAGATAAAGACATTCTTATCCTTTTCCTGGCTAATAATTTCTTGGAAGAGCTTGAACCCGAACTTGTTGTCCGATTCGATCAAGCTCTTTTCCGTCGCGGCTAATTCTTTATTATCAATAGGCGGCGAAGCAGGATTCTTGTTCGAGCATCCCATAAATCCGGCACAGATACAAGGCACGAGGATAAGGTTTAATATCTTAGGCATAATGCGCCTCCTTTATTTTTATGACTTTTCAGGTGGATAGGCTGAAGACTGAAGACTGAAGGCTATTGAACTTCAGCCTTCAGCCTATTATGCCCCCCTAAGGTACGGTTACTAGTATCTCCCCTCTCAGTAATTACTTATCCCTTGCCCCTTGCCCTTTGTCCCTCCTGCTAAGGTACGGTTGCGGTTATCTCCCCTATCAGTCCCCGGTCTTCGTTTAAGACCTGGATTATGTATTCCCCAGCCGCTAAGTCGCTTATGGCCGCCGAGACGTCGTAGAGACATAGGCAGCGGCAGCCGCTCCCTTCAAGTATCTCAGTTTCTATTAGCCTAAGCTGGTTCCCTTCATGTTCCAATTCCACCCGAATTTCTTCCAGACAGCAATTATACCAGGCGTTACGGTGAGTAACGTAGATATCATTCCCCTCGACTTTAGCTATTATCTCGTCCTTTGCTTGGGTCGGGTCCTCACGATTGGAGAGACAGCCGGAATTGGAATAAGTAAGCTGAGGTCCTTCTCCCGGTTTTATTGGTCCAAGCCAGAGATCGATTCGGCGTTCCTCGCCCGAAGTGAGAGCCGGTAGATCAACGGTCTTAGAGTGGTAGCCGGGCTTGGAGACAGTGACCGTCCCAATGGTTGGGGGAGGATAGATGAGGATAATGGCGTCTGAGGCAGGCAGGTCATCTATCCGGTAGTAGCCACTCCAGTCGGTCCTGGTGGTAAAGGTCTCCCCGGTAAATAAAGTCACCGTAACATCGGCCTCAGGGATAGGCATCTTCGTATGAGCGTGAGTTACCACTCCATAAATAGAAGCCCTCTTCTTATCAGGTTGGAGGGTGAAGTCGATCTGGACCTTAGGGTTCGTAGACGAGACAGTCCCTTCTTGTTTTTGGGGCAGAAAGCCCTTGGCTTCAGCGATGATTGTATAAGGGCCAAAGGGAACTTCCTCTATCCGGTATTGGCCCTCTTTATCAGTAACAGCCAACCAGGGCCAGGGGATTCCAGGGACGAGGAGATAATTGACCGCCGTCTCATCGTCTTCATATTTAGGATAGAGACTCACTATGGCCCCTTCAATGGGGATGATACAGCGCGCATTATCTCCACAAGGAATAAGGTCTCCCCCCGCCGAGTCCTGCCTGTATCCTGCCACCATAACCATTCCGAATACTACACCTTTGTCACTAATGGGCGGGAGGTAGAACTCGACCGTGGCCACCTCATCCTCTTTGACCACCGCCCTCTTTTCTTCTGCCTCAAAACCTTCGGCTTCAGCTCTGACCGTATACTCACCCGGCTCCATATTTGGAATCTGGTATTCGCCGTCTCTGCCGGTCGTGGTCGTATATACTTCCCTAAGATACCCATCAGGACCTACCTTCAGAGCGGTTACCTTTGCCCCGGCGATCGGTTTCCCCAGATAGGGGATTTTCAACCGCTCCTCTCTTTTCTCCAGTTTCTCACCTCTGGCGATTGGCTTCCCGGAATAGGGGATTCCCACGGCTGATCCACCTTCAGGATACCACGAGGGTCTCTCCCGGACAGTGCCAACCAGCGTGCCTGTCCCAGGAGTAATCGGTATTAGATGAAAGTCCTCTCTTCTTTCTTCTCCAGGGGAGAAATATTTAAGGTTGACCGTCTGGGGTTCATAACCGGTTTTAGAGGCAGTCAGGGTAATAGGCGGCCCTCCAATAAGGGGCGGTGTAACCGGAATGCCATCTATCCGGTAATCTCCATCTTTCCCGCTCAAGGCAGTCAGCACCTGACCCGTAGGGAGCCTCAATTCTATCTTTGCCTTCGGAATGGGAACAATACAATCTGCCGCTCTACCGCAATCTACCAGGCCATCTAAGACAACCCCAAAGACTGAGGCAGATTCAGGGCTGGGTCCTCTTAAATGCATCACGATTTCCCCTATTCGGGTCTCACTACCCAGGGCAACCTCAACTCCCTCGACTACCGTGTCCTCATATCCCTCGTAACTGGCAACAACCGTATATTCCCCGGCAGGAATATAATAGAAGGTAAATTCTCCTTTCCTCGTTGTCCGACAGGAAAAAGATGTTCCCGGAATAAAAACCTCTACAAAACCGGTTTCAGGCAGTCTTTCTCCCTTTGGTCCGATAAGCACTACCCGGCCTGAAATTCGGCCCAGGGTTGAAAGGAAGAGGACATCCTGAATCTTCTTTGTCTTTCCAGGAGTAACCTCTACTTCTTTGATTATCCCCCCGTATATTTTGTTCCTTGTTCCGGCAATGACATTGTATCTCCCACCTGGAAGCCCGGTTATGATGTAGTCTCTGTTATTATCTATCTGGCCTGGATAGGTGTCAGCCGTGTCTATTGACCCGGCATAAACCTCCACCTCCTCTAACCGAGGCGACTCAAACCTGGGAGCAAGCTCAGGACTTCGTAAGGCTTCAAACTCTAAATGTCCCTTGATTACTCCTAAAGCCTCCTGAGGCTCTTGGCTCTCGTTCTCCGTACTTGCCGTAGGACTACGATCGCTCCGTCCGCAAGCGGTCAATAAAACCAGAAAGAAAATTGCCAACCAGGCTAACCCGCGACATCTCATCCTCAACCTCCTCCTTCTTTAAGTGATCGATAATCAGTAATCAGTGATCGGTCATCAGTGAGGAGTAACCAATTAATCAGTTGTTACCGATTACCCGATGGCCTGATTATATAAGTATATCATTAAACAGTCCTCCTGTCAAAGAATTTTCTGTCCTGAATTATATTGTTCTGAGTAACTACTCAAAACTAAGATAAGCAGTTAGTTGGGAGACAAAGCAAAATTCCCTCTCCCTTGATGGGAGAGGGATAGGGTGAGGGTGAAATGGGCGGGCAATATTATTACTCTTGCTAAAAACCTTAGAAAAAGAGCTACCACCCT
>JBFMHI010000086.1 GCA_040753085.1 bacterium
TCCATTGGCTTTAGTATTGATTTGCTCATTCTGCACGACTATTGAAAAAGTCGGCACATGCTGATTTTGACAGCGGGGAAGTTGTGTTCCCCAATCATATTGCTAATTTTTAAACAGCCTCTTATAACTATCTCGATTTCCATAAGATGATGCTTCAGGATAGTGTAAGTGATTAAGGTCATACAACAAATAAGAGTTAGATAGGCAAGAGGATATACCTTTAGGCCAAGGAGAAGGGCAATATTGGAAATGGCACCGAGAAGAGCTATAGAAACAGCAGTAATAATATATTTGATTCGAGTCTTCTCGATCAATTTTCCTGTCAGTCGATACTTTCTGAGTAATAAATAAATTCCATAACCTATTACCGACCAGTGATTTATTCCTTCAAGAAAGAATACTGAACCAGCAGAGGGGAAATAGAATTTACCAAAATCATGATAGGTGACACCCTGAAACAAGTAGCCAGTCCAATTAGAGAATTGAAGAAAGAGGGCAATAAGATAGGATAAGAGGCATATTACCTTATTTATTCTTCTGAGGTCATTCGTAATAAAAATCATAAGGAAAAGAAAGGTTGGAGGCAAAAAGCTCACACTAAAGAATATATGAGCCCATATTACGGCTTCTTCCTGGCTTGAAGCAACAGAAAGCCCCCAGGAGCCAAAACTCCAGACAGCCAGGATCAGGGCTAAGAGAGAAAACACCCTGGTTACGGGTCGGCCTTTGCCTTGAATAAGAACGAAGATAGCCAGAGCCAGATTGACCAGCCCGGCCAAGAAAGTGGTAACATTGTAAAAGGTCATATTGCTAATCCTTAGTTCACGGTCAATAGCCTCCAAGTTACCCGTCTATGGACGGTGTGAACTGGGTGGACTATGTCGACAGTGTGCACTGTGTGGACTATGTCGACGGTGTAGACTGTGTGGACTATGTCGACAATGTGGACTGTGTGGACTATGTGGACAGTGGATTCTATCCTGATTGGCCCACACGACGAACCAGGCTCCTATTCATCACTTACTGGCTGTCTTAGAACTGATAGACACAGGTTGTCTGGAACCATAAGTGCCTTCTATGGCTTCAAGCTGCTTAGGCGGCTGTCTTAGAACTGATAGACACAGGTTGTCTGGAACCATAAGTGCCTTCTATGGCTTCAAACTGCTTAGGCGGCTGTCTTAGAACTGATAGACACAGGTTGTCTGGAACCCATAGGAGTCTCTCTCATAAAGCACACCATTTATCTCTCTATCTCCATCAGCACGGACATAGCCAAGGTTAAGCTGCCAATTATTCAGGTCTAAACCGGCCCCTAAGGTATAGAAATTTCTATCCACATCTACCAGATTAGTCAGACTTACGGCCTTATCCGGTACAGGTGATGGGTCAACAAAAAATCCTCCTCTGAGAGACCACCTATTATTTACTCTATACTCGAGGCCAACTCGAAAACGGTCGGTATCTTCCCAGTCTGAACGCTCATCCTTATCTTTAAGGAATGTCTGATCCGGCTGGTCAAAGTCTATGTCCTTCCTCTGTTTACTCCAATCTGTTCTTACCCAGTCTGTGGTTAGGGTAAGGGAAGGGATCGGCCTAAAGGCTAAACCAAGACCATAGGTAGCCGGATGTTTGAATTTCTGGGTATAATCACTACTCTCATCTGGAACTACATCTACTAAACTATGTCCCATCTTGGCCTTTCCATCAAAGGATAATTCACCCCCACTCCGATAGACTCCACCAAGGGCGAGATAAGGTCTGATCTTATACCATATCCCCAACACCCCTTCCAACCCTATCCCATCTCCGTCCATATCGAAGTTATAAGTGTAGAGAGGGGTTTTTTTCCTGGCGTGTCTTTCATACTTGCCTTGCAGAAGATTCAAACCGGCGCCCAAAGATAGATTAGACATAACCTCCCTTGATACAGAGAGGTTGTAAACTATCTCATACGTTTCTACCTGGTAAGAGGCGCTTATGGTATTCTCGGCCACGGCATCCTTCCATTCCGAAGAATAACCCAGGGGGACATAGACCGCTCCAGCCACCACCAGACCTTTAAATGGGGTATAGCCTCCCAGTCCGGGTAAATAGACGGTGACATCGATATCTTTTTCGTTAAAACTGAGGGGTTCGGTACGGTCACCAGTGGTTGGATGAGGGAATTGGAAGAATATGTCTCCTTGATCTGCATTCATTAGAGGCGGAAATGGATTCGCCAATGAATTCCCATCACTTCCACTTAGAGGCACATATTCAAAACTACTTCCTATGCCTCTCCCCTTAAGTTGAGCCAGCCCTGCCGGATTCCAATATACGGCGGTCCAATCCGAGGCTTCACCAATAAATGCCCCGGCCATTGATAGCGCCCGGGTCCCCAATCCCCCTCCTTCATACGCCGCGCCAAAGGCGGCCGAAATCTGACTCACCTCAAAAAGCAGAGTCACACCTAACATAAACAAGCCTTTCTTTAACATAGTTTATCCTCCTTTCTTTTTCCGGCCTTGTTCATCGTTTTGGCCATTCTAAGACGGTCCACCGTTCACGGTCAATAGCCGGCGAGTTACCGTCTATGGGGTGGACTATGTGGACGGTGTGGACTGGGTGGACGGTGTGGACTGAGTGGACGGTGGATTCTATCCCGATTGGCCCCAACGATGAACCAGGCCAATTTAGTGTCTTGGTGGCTAAGTAGTTACCATATTTTCTGGCCTTGATCATAGTTTGGGCAATTTGGTAGGGTGGGCACTTCCCACCGATTTCTGCGAGCGCCTTTGTTGATGGGCAATGCCCACCCTACTTCTACTCCTCCCGAGTTCGTGAATTGCCGAAACGATGATCATCGCCTATTTTCTTAACCAGACTCGGAAAGACTTCTTCCACCCCCGAGTCCATTGAGCTTGACTCTTTTTAAAGGCAAATATCCATACACCTCCCCTTGATATTTAATATAATCCTGCCCGAATTTCTCAATCAAGGCCTTTTCTTCTAAGGCCGTTCTATACAGCACAAAAGGGATAAATACCAATAAGGCGAAGATCAAAGAATAATAGGAATTTGGAATAAGGGTAAGACTAACTGCTTCAATGATAACACACACCGAAAGAGGATGTCTCAAGTATCTATAAGGCCCCTCTTTTATCAGCTTATGGTCTTCAAATATCTTAATATCGGCGGCCATATATCGGCCCAGGGCAGCCACCGCCTTTGTCCTGATAGGTATCACGCTTACATACGTAATCAGTCCGATAAGGCTCACTATAAGGTTTATCTCTTCTCTGACGAAGATAATATATCTAAAATAAAAATATTCTAAGATGGATCCAATGGTGATTAAAAGATAAAGCAAAAGTAAGATCGGATAGCTCATTGGTGAATAGACCTTGGCCTCCCTTTCCTCGACTTCATAAGATTTAATGAGTCTTTTTATTCGGTAAGCCGTTGACAAAAGAAGAAAGACTACATAAAAATAGGTAAAGTTCAACTCTTCACCCCATTGGGTAACTACTCAGGGGGATAGACTGAAGACTGAAGGCTGAAGTTTAATAGCCTTTAGCCTTCAGCCTTCAGCCTTCAGCCTATTGTTATCCCCCTTGGCATACTTTTTAGCTATTAAAACCGCATTTTTTCCACCAAAACCAAAGGAGTTAGATAAAGCCACATTTATCTCTGCCTGGTAAGGTTTATTGGGCACATAATCGAGGTCGCATTCCGGGTCAGGATACTCATAATTAATAGTAGGGGGGATGATACTATTTTCTATCCCTAATATACAGCTTATCAACTCAATGCTTCCGGCCGCCCCTATGGGATGCCCAATCATAGATTTAGTGGAACTTACCTTTAATTTACGGGCATGGTCTTTGAAGAAACTCTTTATGATTAAGGTTTCCGTTTTATCGTTTAAGGGGGTGGAGCTTCCGTGGGCATTGATATAGTCTACATCCTCTGGTTTCAGACTGGCTTGTTTAAGGGCTAATTCAATGGCCCTGGCGGCTTGCTTTCCATCTGGGGCCGGGGCCACCATATGATAGGCATCACCCGTAGCGCCATAGCCGGCTAATTCAGCATAGATATAGGCCCGGCGATCCAGGGCATGTTGGAGTTCCTCTAATATTACAATCCCGGCCCCTTCTCCTAAGACAAACCCATCACGCTGAGCATCAAAAGGTCGGCTGGCATGTTCAGGGTCATCATTCCGTGAGGATAAAGCCCTCATAACCTCAAAGGAGGTTAAGATAATAGGTCTGATTGAGGCTTCAGCGCCACCCGCTATCATTATTTTGTTCTCTCCTTTTCTAATCCGCTCAAAGGCATAACCAATGGCATCACTTCCGGCCGAACACCCGGTAGAAAGAGTAAAACTTGGACCCTTTAACCCAAATTGTAAAGATACCTCACTTGAGCAGGCACCGGCAAAGATTATAATAGAGAGAAAAGGACTTACATACTTCGGGCCTTCTTTTAAAAACCGGATATGTTGTTCCTCGCCAAATCCTAATCCGCCCATACCCGCACCTATAATCACGCCAATCTTTTCTAAATCTTCCTTAGCCAAATCAAGATTAGCATCTTCTATCGCCATTTTAGTAGCGGCTATGGCAAATTGAGTGGTTCGATCGGTTCTTTTTTTACTTTTCCTGTCCATATAATTTAGCGGCTCAAAATCTTTGACTTCACCGGCTATCTTTACGGATAAAGATGAGGTATCAAAAGCGGTTATTCTACTCACGCCAGACCTTCCTTCACAGGTAGCCTTCCAGAAGGCCTCCTTGCCTGTCCCAATAGGGCTAATAATACCAAAGCCGGTAATGACGCATCTAAAAGGAATGGCTGGCGCCTCTTTTTTTGCTTTAGAGAAGGTAATAATTCCTTCTCTACCCTTACTTTTGGCGTTGTATAGCGCCTGGTTGGCATTATCAATCAATTCCTTGGGGGCAGCCGTATTATTGGCCAGGGCCGCTATTCCGCAACTAATGGTCAAGGAAATATTTAAGTTATCTTTCTGGCAAAAGGGGTGTTTCTTAATTCTGTTTTGAATCCTTTCAGCTAAGCGACAGGTCTCATCTTCCGCACTTTCCGGCAGAATCAGGACAAACTCATCGGCGCCCGTCCTAACAAGGATATCCTCTCTTCGGGTGTAATTTAATAAAATATCACTCATCTCCTTAAGGATAGCGTTGCCCACCACGTGGCTATGGAGATCATTAAGTCGTCTAAAATCATCAATATTAATTACCATAACCGATAAAGGTCTCCTCTTCCGAATGGCCCGAGTCATCTCTCCTTCCAACCTCGACCACATATAGGTTCGATTATGCAAACCGGTTAATTCATCAACCCTGATTAATTTCTCCTTCTCCTGCATTAAATTAATCATGCTATCTACCTTATCGAATAGCCGGCAATACTCCAGAATCCCCTTTTTCAAGGGATCAATAAGCACCTTGGCCATTTGGTCAATATCCGTTATATCTTCAATAGAAAACTTCTTTGTCTCTTCAAGTAATTTGAGAAATTTGTCCGGATCAACCTCTAATTTTTTAGCATAATCTTTATATTTATCCTCATCTATCGGCCCTTCTAAAATTCCGCCGCCCACTATAGCGCTAAAGACTTCTCCCCGAATAATGAGAGGAAAGGCAAAGTTAGCTAATCCGGCATGACATTTAAAAAAAGAAAAGCCTTCCTTTACCGCCCTTTCCCCAAAACAACTATCTGCATAAGAAGAAATACATCTTTGGTAACCTGTTCTGGAATTCAGGATAAGTTGACAGATAGGCGATGTATACTGCCTTTCCAGGACATTTTCTCCCGAAGGGCCAATAAACTTAATTCTACACCCAATGGTCTTCTCACAAAGCTCCTGGACATCCTCCCATTGGTTAAAAAGGGAGGTTAATTTCCATAAATTGGTAGATAAATCTTCTCTCTCCATTGTCCTTTCCCCCATGTAACTATTCAGCCACAAAGCCACTAAGCCACGAAGAGAATGATAGAATAGCCCCCGGATGACACAGATTTTGACGGACAACCACAAGGGTTGTCCCTACAGCCTAAGGACAGACCCGAATCACGGACACGGCTCACGGATTTTCCGTGTTTCATCTGTGTGCATCTGTGGCTGAACGGTTACATTATTGGTAATCTTTGTGTCTTAGTGGCTGAGTAGTTACTTCCCCATTTAGGTCAGGTGATCAGGTAATCGGTGAATCGGTGATCACCGATTACCTGATCACCGAAGACCGATTACCTGATTGTAACCGTTCAGGTATAGCTGCACGGATTAGCACGGATAAATAACACAAGGACAGAAGGCGGAAGTGTAGGGACAGGGCTTGTCCCTGTCCGTGCTTGTCCATGTCCGTTCCGTAGACGGACAACCACAAGGGTTGTCCCTACAGCCTAAGGACAGACCCGAATCACGGACACGGCTCACGGATTTTCCGTGTTTCATCTGTGTGCATCTGTGGCTGAACGGTTACACCTGATTTTCGACCCTATTTTTAATGGCCTGTAAGGTTTCGTCGGCCATCTTGTAAACAATTTTAGCTACAATCAATCTGCCAATAATATAACCCAGGAGAGGTATCTTTTTGTACTCAAAGTTATGGCTTAAGATTATCCTGGTTCCCCCCTCCGTCTCTTCAAGGCACCACTCGATCTCCATATCAGGAATGGGGCCTTCAACCTGCTTTGACTTGATCGAAGCCGGTGGTTCAAGCTTCACCTCTGATTTCCAAAAAACCGGTTTCCCTCTCACCTCTCCTTTTCTTTCAATCACCAGTCGGTTGTCTTCTTTTTTAACAATCTTCACCTCCTGGTAAGCAGGGATGAACTGAGGCCAGGCCTCAAAGTCGGAGACCACCGAGAAGACCTTATCACCAGGGGCATTAATGATGATGGTATTTTCTGTCCGAATCAAGATTACCTCCTTCTGGATGCTCGATACTCGATGCTCGATGCTGGATGCTCGATGCTCGATACTCGAGGCTCGATGCTGGATGCTCGATGCTGGATGCTCGATGCTGGATGCTCGATGCTGGATGCTCGATGCTCGATACTCGATGCTCGAGCATCGAGTATCGAGCATCGAATTCTGATCAAGTATGGCCACGACGCGGGCCGGGCCGGCCGAGCCGCCTTTTACTTTGAGGGGAAAGCAGCAAACCTTGAAACCGAAGGGTGGCAGTTTATCCAGATTGGTCAGTCGTTCCAGATGGCAGTATTCTTTATCCACCCCCACATAGTGCGCCTCCCAGAAAAGATCGTGGCGCCCTGTTTCTTTCGCCTGTCGGGCCAACATTGGCAGGGGGGCATCCCATCCCCATGCGTCGATGCCCGTAATCTTGACACCTTGGTCGAGAATCCAGCGGGTGGCCGCGGCGCTGACACCCACCCCATGGCTGAAATAATCCGGCCTGCCCAGCATCCGGTCGCTGCCTGTTTGGATCAGCACAATATCCATTGGTTTGATGGTGCCGTTGATTTTCATCAGGGCGGTTTTCAGGTCGTCTACACTAATGGCTTCACCATCTTTCTTATGGCGCATATCCAGGACCAGGCCATCGCTGCAGCACCACTCCAATGGCACCTGATCAATCGTTTTAGCTGGTCTGCCCTCCGAGGTCGGCGCATAATGCCATGGCGCATCGAGGTGGGTGGTGCCATGCGTGGATATCTTGATCTGGTCGTTGGCCCAGCCGAGGCCGGTCCGAAGATACTTCGACCTCAGGCGAAACAGCAGCCAGATCGCCCACCGGCCGAACTGGTGGTTTTGACGCTTTACTTTGTTGCGCGCCCACCACGGCGCCCAATGCTTATTATCATCTAACGTCACGCTTAAGTCAATGATACGCATGCCAGACCCTATTACCGCTTGGCAAAAGTTCCGGGACGGTTTCAGCCGGGTTCGAGGATTCAAGGGTTTGAAACCGTAGGGGCACGTTGCAACGTGCCCCTACGGTCTCGAACCCTTGACCCCTATCTGACTCTAAACCGACCAAGAACTTAGGCCGTGTTGTCCTTTATCTCCATCAGCCGCCGGATAATCTCCATCGAATCAATCCCGTCTGCCTCGGCATTAAAGTTAGTAATGATCCGGTGTCGAAGAACCGGCCCGGCTACTGCCTTGATGTCTTCTTTGGAGACAGCGTATCTGCCCATCATTACTGCCCTGGCTTTACCCCCCAGAAGCAAATACTGGGAAGCCCTCGGACCCGCGCCCCAACTGACCCAGTCTTTAACAAAATCAGGAGATAGCTCATCACCTGGTCGAGAGCTTCTAACTAAGCGAATGGCATATTCAGCTACATGGTCAGCCACCGGAACCTTGCGGACAATACCCTGTAAACGAAGGATGTCTTCTCCGGAAAGAACCTGCTCTAACTCTGCCTCATAGGCCGAGGTGGTAAGTTTGGCAATGTTGAGCTCCTCCTCCTCAGAGGGGTAGTCAATGTAGATGTTAAACATAAATCGGTCCAATTGGGCCTCGGGCAGGGGGTAGGTGCCTTCCTGTTCGATCGGGTTTTGAGTAGCCAGGACAAAAAAGGGCAAAGACAGGGAATAAGTGGTTCCCCCGGCCGTAACCTTATGTTCCTGCATAGCTTCCAGTAAAGCGGCCTGGGTTTTTGGGGGAGTCCGATTAATCTCATCGGCCAAAATAATATTGGCGAAAATAGGGCCTTTGATAAATCTGAAGCTTCGACGCCGACTGGTAGTATCCTCTTCCAGTACATCCGTGCCGGTGATATCAGAAGGCATTAGGTCCGGGGTGAATTGAATTCGCCGAAATTTCAGAGACAGTATCCTAGACATGGTAGAAACAAGCAAGGTCTTGGCCAAACCCGGCACCCCGATAATCAGACAGTGACCATTACAAAACATGGCCAACAAAAGTTCATCGATGACCTCCTTTTGACCAATAATCACCTTGCTTATTTCTTGCAGAATCTTCTCCCTGGCCCGGGCAAGCTCCTCGACCAGTTTAAGATCATCCCCTTGTGTCTCCTGCATGTAATTTCTCCTCTCTGCTCGATGCTCGATACTCGATGCTTGATCCTTGATGCTCGATCATCGATGCTCGATATTCGATGCTGGTAAAGGATCCAGTATCCAGCATCGAGCATTCAGCATCGAGCATGGCTTCCAGTGTCTTTTGGTGTTTGCGTTTCATGTGGTGTCTGGGCCTTGTCTTGGAATGGGAAAGGCTGCTTAACTACTGCTTTATCCTCCTCAAATACTCCCGAAAAAAAGCCAGAAAAGTGGTCAAAAATAGACCAGTTATCAGGGCGATAAAAATGTTTAAGACGACTTTCGGTTTATATTTCTTCTCCGGTGGAACAGCCGAATCAAGTATCTGCACCTGAGGGGCCTCTTTGGCCTCGGATATTTTGGCCCGTTCGTATTCCTCAGAAAGCAGCTTAAAAAGTGTCTCCTGGACTATGACTTCCCTCTTTAAACGGGCGAATTCAAGCCCTACCGCCGGGACATTGGCCAGAGGCACGCCGGATCGGTCTTGGCCACCATGTTCGAGAAGACCATATTGTTTGGAAAGCTCCTGAATCTCCAGGCGTTTCTTAACGACATCAGGGTGGTCAGGCGAGGTGTAACTGGACATTACGCCTACTTGAACCTCCAAGGCAGCCATCCTGGCCTTTAATTCAGCCGCCGCCTTGATAGCTTCCGTCACTTCCTCTGAGATAGAAACCGTCCCTTTTCCCTCTTGAAAGGCCTTAAGGGCATCTTCGGCCTGATGAAGCTCCTTTTCAGTCTCAGTCAGTTGACCTTCGATAAAAATTCTGTTCTGCCTGGCCTCGAAGATGGTATTTTGATCAATGTAATCCTGGAGGGCCTTGATGTATGTATTGGCAATCCTGGCGGCCAGAAGGGCTGATTTGGCCTGGACCGCAATCCGAATGAGACCTTCTTTATCCTGGGTTATCCGACTGGCTTTCTCCAGATGCTTGACCGCCTCTTCCATATTCTCAGCTTCATATTTATCCATCAGTCCCAACTCTTTAATTATCTGAACAGCCACTGTCTGGCTTCGTAGTATGGGCAAATAATAACCCCCTATCCCGGATTGACCCATTAAGGGTAACATCTGGCTGCCTATGGGCAGGGCCGAAAGAGCTGACAACAACCCGGCCCTGTTCTCTTTGGCCGGCGGAAGAATAGAGGCTTCCGCTAAGTAAATCCGGGGCAATAACAGGGAAACCACGGCTGCCACCAGGCCCACCAGAAAAGTCCCTCCGATGATCAGTCTTCGATGGTTTTTAATCACTCGCCAGTAATCGAGTATGTTTACCTCTTCGGCCATAATAAACCCTTTTGTAACTATTCAGCCAGTAAGGCGTTAAGACACTAAGGCGATAGGCAATAGGCAATAGCCAATAGGGCATTCTTCCTTATTGCCTATTGGCTCTTTAACCCAAAGGGACCAAAGGGACTAAAGGGACCAAAGGGACTAAAGGCTATTGCCCATTGGCTATTGGCTAGGGACTAAAGGGACCAAAGGGACTATTGGCTATTGCCCATTGGCTATTGGCTAAGGACTAAAGGGACCAAAGGGACTATTGGCTATTGCCCATTGGCTATTGGCTAGGGACTAAAGAGACCAAAGGGACTATTGGCTATTGCCCATTGGCTATTGGCTAGGGACTAAAGAGACCAAAGGGACTATTGGCTATTGCCCATTGGCTATTGGCTTCTGTAATCTTAGCGCCTTTCTGTCCTTGTGGCTAAGTAATTACGCCCCTTTTACAGTAGACAGTAGCTACTACCTACTGTCTACTGTCCACTGTCTACTGTCCACTGTCTACTGTCCACTACCTACTGTCCACTGTCTACTGTCCACTGTCTACTGTCCACTGTCTACTGTCTACTGTCCACTGTCCACTGTCCACTGTCTACTGTCCACTACCTACTGTCCACTGTCTACTGTCCACTGTCTACTGTCCACTGTCTACTGTTTACTGTCCACGTAAGCGTTCAGCCACTAAGGCACAAACTCGATGCTCGATGCTCGATCCTGGATACTGGATCCTTTACCAGCATCGAGGATCGAGCATCGAGCATCGAGGATCGAGCATCGAGGATCGAGCATCGAGCATCGAGGATCGAGCATCGAGCATCGAGCATCGAGGATCGAGGATCGAGGATCGAGCATCGAGCATCGAGGATCGAGGATCGAGGATCGAGCATCGAGGATCGAGGTTCGAGCATCGTGGTTCGAGGGTCGGGGTTGGTGGGGGGGG
>JBFMHI010000087.1 GCA_040753085.1 bacterium
TTATATCGTCAAAAGAGCGGAAAACGTTTAGTAAATAGTGAACAGTTAAGGAGATTAGGAAGTTGCCTGCCGGTTTTCTTTTGGAGACAAGGAAGGGATGAAACCCACAAAAGAGGTTGTGAGGGTGTCTTTGTGGCTGAATACTTACAAGATGTCGAACTGATATGGCCGAAGAATTTGTTCAGTTAGCCCTTAAATTAGGGGCAGAGCAAGCCAAGATAATTTCACCCCAAAGTGTGGTCACGGCCCAATGGGTGAGATGGAAATGTCAATATGGCTGTGAATATTTTAATCGGTGTTTGACCTGCCCGCCTTTTTCGCCTACCCCTTCTCAGACCAGAGAGATGCTGGCCCCTTATCAGCAAGGCATTCTTTTTTCTTCCTCTCAATCCTTTACCGTCCGTTATCTGGCCGGAGCTTTAGAGAGAGAGGTATTCCTGGCCGGTTATTATGCCACCTTTGCTCTGGGGGCTGGTCCCTGTCACTTGTGTGAAGAATGTGACCCGAACAAACCATGCCTGCATCCATATCAAGCCCGGCCGTCTATGGAGGCCTGCGGGATAGATGTCTTTGCTACGGTTAGAAATAACGGCTTGGCTCTTGAGGTATTGCGAGAGACTAAAGAGCCCGGCAAGTATTTTGGGCTTCTGCTTTTAGAATAGTAGAGGCCAATTCTTGGACGGTCTTACCCAGTCCAGGGTAAAGTAATCCTGGAGCCAGTTCGGCCAGGGGCAGGAGGACAAAGGCCCTCTGGTGGGCTCGTGGATGAGGGATGGTCAGTTTGGGAGTGTCTATTACCAGGAAATTGTAAAGGATGATGTCCAGGTCAATCACCCGTTGTCCCCATCTTATCCCCTCTTCCTTACGTCCTGCCTGCTTTTCTATCAGTTTGAGGGTATCCAGTAGTTCTAAAGGGGCCAGACCAGTTTCAATTTCCACCACGCCGTTTAAAAACCAGGGTTGATCAAGATAACCCACCGGCGCTGTTTCGTAAAGAGAGGACTTTCTCTTTACCTGAATCTCAGGATGATGAGTAAGCCGCTCTATGGCCTGTTCGATATTTTTAGCTCGGTCTCCTTCATTGGAGCCAAATGATATAAAGGAGTCAACAGTCATGGGGCATTAGTCATTGGTCATCAGGTCATTTCCTGCTGACTATGGCGAACAATCTCTATGGCTACATAATCTACCAGACCGGCCAGAGGTACCTGGGGCTTTTTAATCCTGACCAATACTTCCTGAACCGGGAATTGTTTCAGGATAGCCGAGGCAATATCTTCAGCCAAGGCCTCTAATAACCGGTATTTCTTATCCCTCTCCACTTCCTTGACCAGCCAATATACCTTCTGATAATCAATAGTATCTTCCAGTCTGTCTGATCGACCAGCCAGGGAAAGATCGGCTTTGATCTCCACGTCAAGGTGAAACTTTTGACCTAACTCACGTTCTGCCTCACTCGTTCCGTGGTAGCCGTAAAAGACTATACCGCTAATAATTATCTTGTCCATATCACATCAGCCAATAGCCATTAGCCTGTTGCCTTTTTCTACCACCACTGTTCTCTCTTAATCCGTTCTACGGCTTCGGCTATTCGGTCCTCGTCCAGGGTAAGGGCTATCCGAATATAGCCTTCTCCATGGCTTCCAAAACCTACCCCTGGCGTAGCTACTATGCCGCACCTTTTCAAAAGATCAGCACAAAAAGTAGTTGAATCAATATCAAAGGGCACTCTAATCCAAACATAAAAAGCCCCAGAGGTGTTGGCTACTGACCATCCAAGCTGACGCAACCCCTCTACCAGGACATTACGTCTACCTTGATAAAGTTTCCTCATCGATTCAACACAGTCCTGAGGGCCGGTTAGCGCTGCTATCGCCGCCTCCTGGACAGCCTGAAAGACCCCTGAATCTAAATTGCTTTTGATATTAGTAAGTCCTTTAACCAAATCCTTATTGCCGATAGCAAAACCAATCCGCCAGCCGGTCATATTGTAGGTCTTGGAAAGAGAGTGAAACTCAAGGCCTACTTCAAAGGCACCGTCCACCTCCATAAGGCTGGTGGGCTTATTATCTTCAGAATAAAGCTCTGAATAAGCTGCATCGTGACAAACAACGATTTCATACCTCTGGGCTATTTCAACTACCTGTTTAAAAAAGGAAGCTGGCGCTGTAGCGCCGGTGGGATTGTTAGGATAGTTTATAAAGATCAACTTGGCCTTTTCTAACACCGATTCAGGGATGTCTTCCAGCACGGGCAGAAAATTGTTTTCTTCTCTGATAGGCATCAAATGCGGGATACCACCGGCAAAAATAGTGGCTGGTTCATAGACCGGGTATCCAGGCGAAGGAACCAGGACCACTTCACCCGGTTCAACAAAGGCCAGAGGTATATGGCCAATGCCTTCCTTTGATCCCATCAGAGAAAGGATCTGAGTATCCGGATCAAGGTCAAGGTTAAATCGCTGCTTGCACCAGACAGCCACTGTCCTTCTAAATTCGATTTTACCTTCAGTAGAGGGATATTGGTAGTTCTCAGGTTTGAGGACAGCCTTCTCCATCGCTTTAACTATATGAGCCGGGGTAGGTTTATCCGGGTCACCTATTCCCAGATCAATAATATCTACCCCCTCCGCCCTGGCCTTTGCCCTGGCTTTGTCTATCTCAAAAAAAGGATACGGGGGAAGGCATCTTAGTCTATTGGCCGGTGTTATCTTCAATGATCGCTCCTCCTTTATGTTTTTATTTATTCTTCCTCTTGGCTCTTTGATGTTGGATATAGGTTTCAGAGAACTGATGATTCCCATTCTGTTGGGCCACAAAATAGAGATACGGGACTGGCGCCGGATTTAAAGCAGCTTTAATAGAAGTGCGGCCCGGGCTGCAGATTGGCCCCGGGGGAAGCCCAGGATGGAGATAGGTATTGTAAGGAGACTTTATTTTCAAATCGTCGTAAGTAAGAAGATACTTATGATAACCAAGGGCGTAGAGAACAGTAGCACAGGATTCCAGAGGCATGCCTTGTTTCAGCCGATTGTAAAATACGGCTGAAACAAGGGGCCTTTCTTCTTCCTTTTGGACTTCTTTCTCAATGAGCGAGGCCAGTATAATAATCGAGTGTAGGGATATGTCCATCTTTTTAATCTTGCCCCGGAATGGATCGGTTATTTCTTGGAAGCGATTAAACATCGCCCTAATAATCTCTTCCTCACTTGTCCCCCTTACGGCCTGGTAGGTGTCAGGAAAAAGATACCCCTCCAAGCTTTCTACGTTCAGCCCTAAAGAAGAGATGAAATCCCGGTCATAACAAAGTGAGAGGAATCTTTTTGAGGAAGCAAATCCCTCGTCCTGAAGTCTGCCAGCAATTTCCCTAAGATTATAGCCTTCAGGGATAGTAAAGGAGGAAGTGATCGTCTCCCCTTTCTTCAGTTGATCCAGAAGCTCCTTGGTAGACATTCGGTTGTTAAATCTATATTCTCCTGCCTTAAGGCTGTTCTCAACACCTTTTAGTTTGGCTGTTAGGGTAAAGTAGAGGGGATAGTCAATAATCCGGTAAGATTTCAGGATAGAGGCAATTTGCCTGACCCCGGACCCAGGGGGAATAAAGACGGTTTGGGAGATATATGGCCGGCGGGGAGTAAGGAGGGTAGGCCAGAAGAGAACAACTAATAATAGGATTAATAAAAAAACGGCCACAAAGACCAGACTTGAAACTTTAGCTGTAATTGATGACCGGTTTTTTCCCATTGGCGCCCTCTTATTTCCTGATCCCTTAGCGACTAACAATTATGGCCGTCAAGATAACCTTGAAGAATAAGAACCGCACTCACTTTATCAACTACCGCCCGACGTTTACGCCCTTTTCTTCCTCTTAACCCCGATTCGATCAAAACCTTCTCTGCACTTACCGTGGTCAACCGTTCGTCCCACATATTTACCGGTAAGCCCAACTCCGATTTTAGACGTTCGGCAAAGGCTGAGGCTGACATTGCCCCGTCTCCTCGACTCCCATCCATATTAAGAGGGAGACCAACGACTATTTCTTCGACTTGATAAGAAGTCACTAGATCCCTTAACTCACTAATCTCCAGGCCTTCTTTATCCCGATAGATAACCGTTAGCCCCTGAGCAATGAGTCCCAACTCATCACTTATGGCCACCCCAATTCGTTTACCACCCAGGTCGAGTCCTAATATTCGTCCCAATTTCCTTACGTCCTTTGCCTTAGGTAATCCTCTTCGTAAGCGTTCAGCCACTAAGGCACAAACTCGATGCTCGATGCTCGATCCTGGATACTGGATCCTTTACCAGCATCGAAGATCGAGCATCGAGGATCGAGCATCGAGCATCCAGCATCATGTGCTGAACGGTTACTTCTCTTCTTAAGCTGCTCCCAGATAGGCCTCGATCACCTTGGGGTCTTTTTGAATCTGGGCCGGTTTACCTTCCGCTATCTTGACACCGTGATCCAGGACCACAATCTTATCACAGATATCCATAATCACTTTCATATCGTGTTCGATTAAAAGAATAGTTACCCCTTCATCCCGAATACGTCGGATAAGGTCGATCAAACGGGTGGTTTCAAGGGGATTCATGCCGGCGGCTGGTTCATCGAGAAGGAGGAGTTTTGGTTCAGTGGCCAGGCTGCGGGCGATTTCCAGACGCCGCTGGTCACCATAGGAAAGATTAGCCGCAAATTCGTCTGCGGCCTCCCCCAGTTTAACAAAGGCTATCTGCTTTGAGGCAGCAGCCGTAATCTCTTTCTCCTCCCGAATGGCGGCCCTGGTCCTCAGGATAGCCCCGATAAAGTTGGTCGATGTCCGGCAATGCCGGCCTATCTTGACATTATCCAGCACAGACAAGTTGGGAAAAAGGCGGATATTTTGAAAGGTGCGGGCGATCCCCTGTTTGGTAATCCGATCCGGCTTTAAGCGGGTAATATCTTTATTGCAGAAGATGACCCGGCCTGAGGTCGGTCTGGTAATACCGCTGATGAGGTTAAAGAGGGTGGTCTTACCCGCCCCGTTAGGCCCGATCAGACCCAGTATTTCACCCTGATTAAGAGAAAAATCAATCCCTTCCAGAGCCACCAGCCCACCAAAAAGCTTGGTTACCCTCTCTATCTTCAGAATAGCCTTGTTCTCTTCCATCTCCATCATCCTTTCTCTTCCTCTAAAATATCATAGCTAACTCAAACTTGCAACTACTTTTTATCCATGCTGGATACTCGATACTCGATACTCGATGCTCGAGCATCCAGCCTCGAGTATCGAGCATCCAGCATCGAGCATCGAGTATTGAGCATCCAGCATCGAGCATCCAGCATCGAGCATCGAGCATCCAGTATCGAGTATCGAGTATCGAGCATCCCGCCTCGTTTGGTGGCGGTTCTGCGGCGCTATGAGATTTTCACTTGACTTGACTATGGCTATATACTATAATGCAAAATTGATGGGACAAAATTCTCTTACCCAAAATTTGTGACTGTTGATCGGCCGCTTTCTGGGAGAAACCAGCCAAAGGAGAGGCTATGATAGACCTTAAGAAGAGAATAGAAGATGTAGACGAGTTAAAGAGAGAATTGGATAACCATAGGCCCCTATCAACTAATGTCTTGAAGCAGTTAAAGGAATATTACAGAGTAGGCTTGACTTACTCAAGTAATGCCTTAGAAGGTAACTCTTTAACTGAGACAGAGACCAAGATAGTTCTGGAAGACGGTATAACCATAGGTGGTAAGTCATTAAGAGATCATTATGAGGCTATAGGGCATAGTGAGGCTTATGACTTGCTATATAAGTTGGCTAAAGATAAGACCATTACAGAGAGTGATATTTTAGGTATGCACAGGCTTTTTTACTTTCGGATTGATCCTGAAAATGCAGGAACTTACAGGAAAGTTAAAGTTATCATAACAGGCTCAGATTATATTCCACCTCCCCCTGCTGAGATAAAAGGACTGATGAAGAAGCTTATTAGTGAGATGCCACGTCTTAGAAAAAAATATCACCCCGTAGAATATTCTGCTATTTTACATAAAAAATTAGCACAGATTCACCCTTTTGTAGACGGTAATGGAAGAACAGCAAGATTGTTAATGAACTTAGTGTTATTACAAACAGGCTATGTAATAACCATAATACCACCCATGCTGAGAAACGACTATATAGCTGCCTTAGAAGAGGCTCATAAAGGAGATAACCAGCCTTTGATAAACTTTATTTCAAGTATGGTGTATGAGAGCCTAAAGGACTACTTAAGGCTGGTAAGAAGATTAGAGTAAAAGGCTGACCGATGAAAATGAAAGGGAGGATGAGGGTATTAAAAGGGGGAAGAAATACCCTTTTCCCCCATTCCATAGGTGTGGCTCCATAAATACCAGCGGATAAGTGGCGCTTCACATCCCCTGGTTAGATAAGACATTGGGATTCCGGCAATCTTGTAAGCCTGATTGTATGGTCCCCCGGGAAAGAGTTTGTAAAAGTATTTACGATTTGCTTTTTCAAAAGCAAATCTCTTTTCCATCTTTGTAACTACTCAGCCACCACATATTGATTTTGAAGCTTACAGAACACAATATATTGTGGTTCGTCTCCTTTTATAGGTTGCATAGAAAGCCGTTTTTTAGGAATTTTAGCTAACTTTTAAACACCTAAACACAATATGTTGTGGTTTCGCTAGGTAAGGCTACTATATAGAGGCTGAGTAGTTACCCATCTTTTTTACTATTACCTTCATCTGGGGGGGATACCCGTATTCCTGATAATAATGCCTGAGGATATCAATAACCTTCCAGTGTTCTGAGGTTAGTTCAATCTCCTCCCCCCTGGCCAGATACTTAGCCACCTCTTCATTCCAATCCTCCGGATTTTGTAGGCCGCCATTTTCATCCGTCTCGTAGGTCTTTCGATTAAGTTCAAAACTCATATTTTCACTTCCGCGCCTTCCCGTGATATCCTCCGGCAAGTAAGGTCTAGTGCCTTGTCAAGTTAGTATTTGTGGGTAAAGCCTCTTTTTACCCCTCACCTTAATCCTCTCCCCTGAGGGGAGAGGGTAAGGTGAGGGGGATTGCTTCTACAAGAGACCAACCTATCAAATCAAATCTGACAGGGTACTAGCATAGCTTTTATTTTAGCATATTTAATACCGGATGTCAAGGGAGAAATTAGTAAGGCGAGAAAGCGCCGAGAAGCGGAGGAGCCAAGGATTAAGGGGCAGCTCGCCGGCTATTGGCTTAGAGTGACCGAAACGATGACCATCGTCAACCAGGCCTATATTTCAAATAACGATGAGTCCTTAAGCATAGATACCTTCTTGCCCCTGGGGCTGCATCTGTTGGTCAAGAGAGGTTCACCAGGCAGCTTGCCAGGCAGAATCTGATGCCAGTATGCCCACCTGAAAGCAAGTTTGCCCTGATGATTTATCCTGGTTTCTTTCAGCAAAGAAAAAGGGCCGATTAAAGGAAGAGGGAATTTGCCTGGGAGGGGCTCTACTTTGTAATTAAAATCAATAAGCAAGGCCTTATTAAATCCGGATTCAATAAAGCAGTTGGAGTGCCCATCAAATTTTGCGGTGGGTGCTTCTCCATTTATTTCGCTTAAAAGATTCTCTGTCATCACCTCGGATTCGAAGTGGGCTACCGAGCCGGCCTTGGAAGTAGGCAGATCAGTGCCATCGCCGATGGAATATATGTCTTTATGGTTTAAGGCCTTAAGGGTGTGCTTATCGGTCGGGATATATCCGGCCCCATTACCCAGCCCTGAATCCTCGATAACCGCTGCACCCTCGAAGGGTGGAATGGCCACCAGTAAATCATAATCAATCTCTTTACCGTCATAAGACCTTATTATTTTCTTTTCGTGGTGCACCTCGCCCAGATTATAATTGGGGGTGATCTTAATCCCTTTCTGTTTTGCGATCTCGCTAAATACACTGGTAGCTATTGGCTTGGTAAAGGCACCCGGCAGAGGGGTAACAAGCTCTATCTCCACCTTGTTACGGATGCCCCTTTTATGAAAGTAGTAGTCTGCCAGAAAGACAAACTCTATCGGCGCCACCGGACACTTGATCGGCATTTCAGCTACATTCAGGACTACCTTGCCTTTCTCAAACCTCTCAAGGGACCGCTGAAGCTTTATGGCGCTGTCAGGGGTATAGAAATCGAATACATTTTTTTCATACCCGTCTTTCATGCCCTCTATATCGTCGGGTATAATCCGGCAGCCAAGTGAACTAATAAGCCAGTCATAATCAAAATTGCCCGCTCTGGTTTTAACTCTTTTCTTGGGGGCATCTATTGCTATTATTTCCGTGCTGACAAAGTCTACCCCCTTGCCGAGCAAGCGGTTAATCGGCCGGGAAACATCTGGTAATTCCTTGTAGCCGGGGAACCTGAAGGGAAGAAACAGAAAGCCGGGCTGATAATAATGCATCTGGTTCTTGTCTATCACGGTGATTTGCCATTCCCGTTTATCTAATTTTTTCCTGAGACTATTGGCGCTTATAGTTCCACCTGTTCCGGCGCCTAAGATTACTATTTTTTTCATAAGTCTTACCTCCTCGTATTAAGTACCTATCCCCAAACCGGCTCGATAGCAACCAGGTCCCTTCAAGAAGCCTGGTTTCTGGTCAGACGGGAGAGGTTTTGGGATAGGCTCTAAATCAAAGTCCCGCCGCCAAGCACAGCCGCCTTGGCTATTTCACCCGCCGTCTTCGGAAGACCGGCAATCCTGCAGAGTTTCCTGCTTGGTCCGGCTGGATAAAGCTCTTTAAGGTATCTGTTGTCCCATTTCCCCTCACCATTTCTCTGCTGCATTACCCTCATCAATTTCTTAACCGGCGGCACCCCGGTATATTGTTCATAATACTCTCTTAAGAAACCAATCATTTCCCAATGGAAATCTTTCATCTCCACCCCTTCTCTTTGGGCAATGCAATGGGCTATTTCCTTGTCCCAGGTCTTTGGATCTTGTAAGTACCCATCGTCATCAATCCTGTAGCTTTTTCCTTTAAGGGCTATATCCATAAGACAACCTCCTTTGATTGGTAAACTCCCAGATGCCTGCGAAAGATGGCCGAAACGATGACCATCGCCTATCGCTTACACTAAATACAACTTGAGTTATCCCACCCCAAGTCCTTGGCCTGACTAACCAAATCTTCAATGGTGGTTGCCTCAAATCTTTTGGCCACATCTATCCCCACCCGTTTCCAAAAGGAACGAACCGTATCATCCACCGGCTGGCCGGTTTTTATCTCGGCGCTCGGACAAATACAAAAGGATGGTTCTATTGCCTCAACAACTTTCTTCACCGTCGCATCTGAGGATGAGCCTTTAAAGTGATATCCGCCACTAATTCCGCCTCTGACACTTTCAAGCAGCCCGGCATGTTTCAACTTATTAAGAAGTTGAGCCACAAATGAAAAAGAGATATTTTGCCGCCGGGCTATATCATTGCCGGTAATAGTCGTCCCCTCCCCTTGCATAGCAATGTCTGTCATAATGACAATGGCATAATGCACCTTAGCTGGAATCTTCATGGCCAGAACCTCCTTAAACAAACACTAAGTCTGAAAGCTATTTCTATGTATAAAAAATATATATATGTAAATTACATATATATGTAGCATATATTTTGGCACCTGTCAAGGACTTTTTTCAAAAAAAGAAAAAAAGTATCTTCCGGTCCACCCCTTCCGGACCCTCCGCTGTTAGTAGTCTGACGCCTAGTATTTAGCCGGCCACTGATTTTGGACTAAAGTTGCTTGACAGATTCATATATATATGATATAGTTATAACGTAGTGCAAGGCATAGTATAGGAACTCGTCTCTGTTCGTAACAGATTAGGAGGTAAATAAATATGAAACTTTCAACCAAAGGTAGATATGGTCTGAGGGCCATATTGGAACTGGCACTTCACGAAGAAGGTGAGTATCTTTCTATAAATGACATCGCGCAGAAGCAGGGTATATCTTTCCCCTATGTGGAACAACTTATGGTGAAGTTAAAGAAGGCCGGCTTAGTAGAGAGTATACGGGGGCCTAATGGCGGGTATCGCCTATCCAGGCCGTCCTCGAAAATCAAGGCCGGTGAGGTGGTGCGAATAGTTGAGGGGCCGATTGAGATTGTGCCCTGTGTTGGTTTAAAAAAGAATGCGCAAGAATGCAGTCGGGCAGGAGAATGTGCTACTCAATTGCTCTGGACAAAAGTGAGCCGGCAAATAGCCCAGTTGCTGGATGGAATTTCACTGGAAGAATTAGCTAAGTGGGAAAAAGAGCTGAAAGAAAATAATCTCTGTCAAAAGAATACTGTAGAGGTAACTACTTAGGGGTCTTGCTTACCGGGTGTCTGGTGGCCTGGTGTTTGGTGGCCTGGTGTTCCGCTTACCAGACTACCAGACATCAGACTACCAGATGTCTGTGAAAAATAGCCGAAACGATAAACCTCGCCCAATTTTCTATTGACAATCTTAGTTTAATGATGTTATACTCAGCAGGGTTATATCCTGAACTCCTGAGCCTGTCAGGAGCAGGCTCTGTTATTATAATTCGCCGAGAATTGCTGAAAAAATTGCGTTCAAATTATCTGTCCGAGGAGGTAATTTCTTGATATCACCTCAAGACCTGAAGACCATACAAAAATGGGCAAAAAGATACAATATTCATTCTGTTTATCTCTTTGGATCTAGTCTATCTGATGAGGAAGAATCTAATGATATAGACCTTGGTATCGAAGGTATTCCGAAGGAGCATTTTTTTAAACTAACAGGTGAGCTTGATTGGATGCTTTCAAAATCGATTGATGTGGTGGACCTTGATTCTGACAATCCTTTTGCTGGAGTTGTTCGCAAGTACGGGAGGCGTATATATGGGTGAATATGAAGATTATCAAATTCGCCGAGAAACAATCTATGAAGCGAACACTCGACCTGCTATCCAAAGGTTTATTACGTCCATCGAAAGAAGAACTTGATTATGCAGGTATTGCCACATATCTACACAATCTTTCGACCTGTACGGTTAAGGTTGTAGACTACTGACGCTGAAAGCGTCAAATTTTAAATAGCCGTAGATGCAAGCTACGGAAGATAAATACACCCGCAACGCTCGACCCTGCAAGGGTCGAATATTATCCATCACATAGAATTTAACCCTTTCAGGGTTGAGCTGTGGTAGATGTTTCGTTTCCGCAGGTTTCACCTGTGGTTATGTAAAAT
>JBFMHI010000088.1 GCA_040753085.1 bacterium
TTCAGCCACTAAGGCACAAACTCGATGCTCGATGCTCGATCCTGGATACTGGATCCTTTACCAGCATCGAAGATCGAGCATCGAGGATCGAGCATCGAGCATCCAGCATCATGTGCTGAACGGTTACGCCTATAAATGGAGGCGAAATGGTATCTGCTCAGCCCCTAATCGGAGTGGCTTGGTGGCTGAACAGTGACACGAAATGGAGATAATAATCATTGGCAGCGGAACGGGGGTTCCCTCGCTTAAGAGGGCCTCGCCGGCTTTGATGATAATCACGGCCGGAGAATATTTGCTTTTTGACACCGGTCCGGGGACACTCAGGCAGATGCAGCATTTAGGCTGTGACTACCATACCCCGGGCCATATCTTCTATACTCACTTCCATGTGGATCATATCGCTGATCTGGCCCCATTTTTGTTTGCCGCCAAAAGTCCATCCTCCCCCAGACGAAAGAAGCTGGTGCTGACCGGGCCAGAGGGATTTAGCGGGTTTTACCTCCGTTTGCTTGACCTGTATGGGCCCCAGATCGTCTCTGACTTATATGAGCTGGAGATAAGAGAGATAAAAGAAGCGCCTATTATTGAGCCAAATTGGAAGATCACTGCCCGGTCTCTCCCTCATGCAGAACCGTCTGTGGGATATCGGTTAGAAGATCAAGAGGGTAAGGTGGTCGTCTACTCTGGTGATACCGATTACGGCCTGGCGTTAGTCGAACTGGCCAGGGAAGCTGATCTGCTTATCTTAGAATCAGCCTTTCCGGACGAAACTAAAGTGGCCGGGCATCTTACGCCTGGTCTGGCCGGCCAAGTAGCCAGGGAGGCTAATTGCCCGCGATTGCTCCTCACCCACTTTTATCCGGAGTGCGACCGAGTTGACATCCTGGCCCAGTGTCAGAAAGAATATCAGGGGGAGATTGTTATCGCCTCAGATAGGTTGAAGATAGAGGCGTAACAAATTGCGGATTGCGGATTGCAGATTGCGGATTGCGGATTGCGAATCGCGAATTGCGGATTGCGAATGTCTTCAGCCTTCAGCCTTCAGTCTTCAGCCTTCAGCCTATCCACCTGAGTAGATTCATCCATCCACTTGAGGTAATCTTCACTACCACTCACGATAGGCAGGGCAATTATCTCGGGGACACGGTAAGAATGAAGGTCCTTAACCGTCTTGATTACCTCCTTCATTCTTTCCTCTCGGGTCTTAATAACCAGAAGGAATTCGGCGGCCCGGTCTATTTTGCCTTCCCATAGAAAGATAGAGGTCAGACCAGGAATGATATTAACACAGGCGGCCAATTTCCCCTCTACCAGGGATTGAGCAATTTTCTCGGCTTCCTCTGAGGAGGAGACTGTAACAAGAATAACTACGTATCCTTTCATAACTTAAAGTAATTCTTCGTGCCCGGGCTGCCCCAAACCCCGGGACCGGTAATACGCAATCACTCGCTCCAGAAGCTCTTTTAGGTGAACCTTAGGCGAATATCCGATTAGATTCCTGATCTTAGTCAGGTCCGGCGCCCGTTTGATCATATCCTCAAACCCATATTCATAGGCATCATCGTAAGGGATATAAGCTATGGGAGAAGGACTGCCGGTTAATTCCTTAACCAGGCGAGCCAGGTCTTCTATGCTGATTTCTTCGTCATTGCCTATATTGAAGATTTCTCCTTCCGCTTCCGGTTTATGGGCTAACGTGATAAGGGCCTCCACCACATCACCCACATAAGCAAAACATCGTTTTTGTTTACCGGTGCCATACACGGTTATCGGCTGTTCTGTCAGGGCTTGCTGGACGAATCTGGGGATAACCATCCCGTATCTTCCCCGCTGCCGAGGCCCACAGGTATTAAAGAGCCGGGCAATAACCACGGGGAGGGACTTTTCCCGGTAATAAGTCAGGCCCAGGATTTCATCTAATCCCTTAGAAAGGGCATAACTCCAGCGGTGGCTGGTAGTGGGACCAAGCGTCATATCGTCATTTTCACAGAAAGCATCCTTCCCCCCTTTTCCATATATTTCAGAAGTCGAGGTAATAACGACCTTTTTTCGTCTCCGATTGGCCGCCTCAAGGATGATCTCGGTCCCTTTGACGTTGATTTGAATCGATTCCAGAGGTTTCTCCACCACAAACTTAACGCCCACGGCGGCGGCCAGATGATAGACTATGTTACACTCCTTGACCAACTCTTCTACCAGGGATCCTTTCATAATAGTATCTATGACGGCGGTAAATCTTGGGTTCGATTCTAAGTGAAGGATATTACGAATATCTCCCGTAGAGAGATCATCTATTATGGTTACCTCTTCTCCCCTGGCCAACAGCGTTTCCGTTAAATGAGAACCAACAAAGCCTGCCCCGCCCGTAATAAGATTCTTCACCGTCTTACCTCCCCATGCCAATATATTCCAGGCCGGCTTCGGCCATCTGCCGGGGATCATACATATTTCGACCATCGATAATAAGAGGCCTTTTAAGCAGTTCCCTAAGGCGGATCATATCCAAATCCCTAAATTCCTCCCATTCGGTAAGCACGGCCAGGCAGTCACATCCTTCGGCTACCTCATAGGGGTTCTGACAGTAAGTTACATCTTTTAAAATATGCCTGGCCACCGGGACAGCTACCGGGTCATAGGCCTTTATATTGGCGCCTTCTTTCTGAAGGGCGGATATAATGTCTCTGGAGGGGGCATTCCTCATATCATCGGTGTTCGGTTTAAAGGCCAGGCCCAGGATGCCGATAGTTTTCTCATTAAGTATCCAGAGGGCCTCTCTAATCTTATTCACAAAATGGACTCGCTGGCCGGTGTTTATCTCTTCTACTATTTTTAAAAGGTTAAAATCATACCCGTATCTTTCAGCCATCTTGATAAAGGCCGCCACGTCTTTAGGAAAACACGAGCCGCCATAGCCAATACCGGCATTCAGAAAAGACTTGCCGATCCGCTTGTCAAGCCCCATACCTTCAGTTACCATGGTGACATCGGCCCGGGCCGCCTCACAGATATTGGCCAAGGCATTGGCAAAGGATATCTTGGTGGCCAAAAAGGCATTAGAAGCATGTTTAATAATCTCAGCGCTCCGGATGTCAGTAACAATGACCGGGGCATCTAAGGGGGTGTAAAGTTCCCTCATAATATCGGCCGCTCGGTCGCTGGTTACCCCAATTACGATCCTGTCAGGATGCATAGAGTCGCTGATAGCTGATCCCTCCCTTAAAAATTCAGGATTGGAAACCACATCAAAGTCAATGTGATGAATATTGTTTAATCGAATCGTATGGGCTACCCTTTCTCCGGTCTCTACCGGAACAGTGCTTTTATCCACAATAACCTTATAATCAGTCATATCCATGGCGATTTGCCGGCTGACTTTCTCCACAAAGGACAGGTCTGCCTCTCCGCTGGGTAGAGGGGGGGTATGAACACAGATAAAAATAACCGTAGCTTTATCTACTCCCTCTTTTACTGAGGTCGAGAAGGAAAGCCTCCCGGCTGACATATTATGCTTTACCATCTCAGCCAAGCCCGGTTCATAAATGGGGATAACCCCTTCCTTAAGTTTGGCGATCTTCTCCTGATTGCTGTCCACACAGAGGACTTTGTGGCCTAATTCAGCAAAACAGGCCCCGGTAACTAACCCCACATAACCTGTGCCAATCACTGAAATCTTCACGGCGTTCCTCCTCTAATATAAATTGAGAGCTGAGGGTTGAGAACTGAAAGGTCTCCACTCTCCCCTCTCCACTAAGGGTCGATTATAACCCTTTTATGTTCAAATGTCAACATTTTTCTTGACCGCCTCCACAATCAGTGTTATATTTTAGGAAAATTGAGGAGGTCGAAATAGTGGTAAAAACACCCAAAGGTATAAGTCCGCCATCAATAGAAACCATCAAATGGGAGGATGGTATTCTTAAGCTGATTGATCAGACCCGGCTGCCGATGGAATCGGTTTATTTATCCTGTAGTGCTCCGGAAGAGTTAGCCAAGGCCATAAAGGCCCTGGTCGTCCGGGGAGCGCCGGCTCTCGGCGTAGCGGCCGCTTATGGGGTGGTCTTGGGCCTTAAAAATAGCCGGGCCAAAGATTATCAAGAATTAGAGTCTGAACTCAACGAGGTGATTGATTTACTGGCTTTTACCCGGCCCACCGCGGTCAACCTATTCTGGGCATTAAACCGGATGAAGCAGACCCTTGAAAGACATAAGCACGAAGATGTGGAGCAAATAAAGAGGTCGCTGGAGGAAGAGGCCATCCATATCCATTATGATGATAAAAGGCGATGTCAAAAGATGGGGGAATTGGGGGCCGGCTTAATCCGGGATGGAGATACTATCCTTACCCACTGTAATGCTGGCGCCCTGGCTACCGGTGGGATGGGAACGGCTCTGGGAGTGATATATGTGGCCCATCAGCAAGGCAAAAGGGTGAAGGTCTTTGCTGATGAAACCAGGCCTCTGCTCCAGGGGGCACGACTTACGGCCTGGGAACTTCAGGAGACCGGCATAGAGGTTACCTTGATTTGCGACAATATGGCCGCTCAGGTAATGAAAGAAGGCAAGATTAATTTAGTCATTACCGGGGCTGACCGAATCGCCGCCAATGGGGATACGGCCAACAAGATTGGGACTTATGGGGTGGCTATCCTGGCTAAAGAGCATGGGCTCCCTTTTTACGTGGCGGCGCCTCTTTCGACTATTGACCTGGAGATCAAGGATGGCGCTCAGATACCCATTGAAGAGAGGTGTTCTGAAGAAGTAACCGAGGGTTTTGGGAAACGGATAGCGCCTTACGGGGTCAAGGTCTATTCCCCGGCCTTTGATGTCACACCGGCCAGATACATTACGGCCATTATTACTGAGGAAGGCATCGCCAGGCCGCCCTATCAGGAGAGCCTGGCCAGGCTGTTTAAGGAGGAGAAAGAATGATTGAACGCTACAGTCGTCCTCGGATGAAGGCCATCTGGTCTGAAGAGAACAAATGGGCCAGGACATTAGAAATCGAGATACTGGCCTGTGAGGCCCAGGCCGAGTTGGGACATATCCCGGCTGAGGCCCTCAGAGTCATAAAAGAAAAAGCTGCCTTTGATGTAAAGCGGATTGAGGAGATCGAGCGGGAGACCCGTCACGATGTCATTGCCTTCCTGACCAGTGTGGCGGAAAATGTGGGGCCTGAATCACGGTATATTCACCTGGGACTTACCTCCTCTGATGTGGGAGATACCTGCCTCTTCTTGAGGACAAAAGAGGCCGGTGAATTGATCCTGAAAGGTTTAAAAAGGCTAATGGATGTCCTGGCTGGTTTGGCCGGGCAATACCAAGACACGGTTATGATCGGCCGAACCCATGGGGTGCATGCAGAGCCGCTCACCTTTGGGCTTAAGATGGCCCTCTGGTGGGATGAATGCCGGCGGGACTTAATCCGGCTGGAGGAGGCCATCAAAACCATCTCCGTGGGTAAACTCTCCGGGGCAGTGGGCACCTTTGTGCACCTTGATCCTTACGTAGAGAAGTATGTCTGTGAAAAGCTGGGTCTCACCCCGGCGCCGGTATCCACTCAGGTCTTACAAAGAGACCGCCTGGCCCATTTTATGACCACCCTGGCTATCTTAGGCGGCTCTTTGGAGAAATTTGCCACGGAGATTAGAAACCTGCAACGGACAGAGATCCGGGAGGTAGAAGAGGGGTTTGGAACTGGGCAGAAGGGTTCATCCGCTATGCCCCACAAGCGTAATCCGATCACGGCCGAACGGGTCTCGGGGTTAGCCCGTGTCCTTAGAGGTAATTGCCTGGCGGCCTTAGAGGATATGGCCCTCTGGCACGAGAGGGATATTAGCCATTCCTCAGTAGAACGGATCATCATCCCTGATTCCACTATCCTCATCGATTATATGCTGGACAAATTTACGACCCTAATGGAAAACCTCTCGGTTTATCCGGACAGGATGAAACAGAATCTGGAGGCCACCCAGGGGCTTATCTTTTCTCAGCGAATCTTGCTGGAATTAACTCAAAAGGGGCTTTCACGAGAGGAGGCCTACCGGCTGGTGCAAAGAAATGCCATGCAGGTCTGGGAGGGAGAAAAGGACTTCCAATCGCTGCTCCTGGAAGATAAAGAGATTTCAAACTGGATGAGTCAGGAAGAGATCTCGGCCTGCTTTGACTTGAATTACTACCTGCGGAATGTCGAATTAATCCTTAAGCGGGTGGGGTGTGAACCACAACAAGAAAGGGCGAAATCTCTAACTTGACGACCCCCCGAACCCGAAACTCGAAACTTATTCTCGTTTGGTGGCGGCTGGAGGCCTCGCGATGAATTACTATCAGAACAACCTGACTCTCCTTAAAGAGAAGGACCCGGATTTAGCCCAGCGGTTGGCTGAGGTCGAACCAATTGTCGGCTTTGAGCTTACCAAATCCCCTTTACCTGAAGGAGTGAACTTCTCAGAAGTAGACACCCTGGTTGTTTTTGGTTTTGGTCTCCACGTGCTGGAGTTGGTAGCCAAAAGCACGACTAATATCCTCATTCTGGTTATTGAACCTGACCTGGGCCGCTTTAAGACCTTTCTCACCGAGTTTGATTTTTCCCCTGGGTTCAAAGAAGACCGCCTTATCCTGGCGGTAGGCCAGCCACCTGAGCAGGTGGCCGCCCGGCGACTGGAAGCTTACTACGGCCTCTTGACTAACCGAGACATCCGGATAATAGAAGATCCAATTGCCCTTGCCTCCTTTCCTGAATACTTCCGGATCGTCAGGAAAAATCTGGCTGAGGTGATAGATACGGCGGCCAAAAATCTGGCTACCCTGCAGCGTTTTGCCAGGATATGGCAGCATAATATCCTGGCTAACTTGAAGAGCATCATCGAGAGACCAGGTTGGAATACCCTCTTCGGGAGATTTAAAAGCAAGCCGGTCATAATTTGCGGCGCCGGGCCTTCTCTGGACCAAAACGTCAAGTGGCTAACCCAGGCAAAAGGGAAAGCGGTAATTGTCTGTGTGGATACGGCCTTAAGGACACTTCTGACTAATAACATTCAACCGGATTTAGTGGTAGCCATTGACGCCGGAGAGGCGAATTACCGCCATTTTGCAGGTCTGGACACTTCAGGGATGGCCTTAGCGGCCGATGCGGTAACCTATCCGGCTATCCTGACCGATTTTAAGGGACCTATCTTTATCGGAGGATATGGAAATCCCCTAATGCAATGGTTAGAACAGTTCATCGGTTCCAAAGGGGAAACCAGCGTGGGGGGATCAGTCGCCACCACGGCTTTTGATTTGGCCAGAAAATTGGGGGGTGACCCCATCATCTTTGTCGGCCTTGACCTGGCCTTTTCTGAAGGGAGATTCCATACCTCAGAGGCTAAATTTGAAGTTGATGAAACCTTCCTGGCCGAAACCGAACGTGATATATTAGAACAAAGCCAGCGGATACTTGAAAAGTTAGCCCCCTTTCCCAAGCTGGTATCTATGTATGAAAATTTTTGCCGCCAGCGAAAAAGGAAACTCGTGGCTTATAAAACAGGGGTATGGTTGGAAGACACCTGTCCGGGAGAGCCAATGGCTAACTGGCTTTACTGGTTGGAGTCCTGGACGATGACCCCGGAGAGGATAGTGTGGGTGGAGGCTAACGATGGGTACATGGTGATAAGTTCTCCCAGATTTAATGCCTGGCGGCGATGGATAGAATCAAGAATCACCGCCGCCGGAGTGAGATGTATTAATGCCACCCAAGGAGGGGCAAAGATCAGGGGCGCCGAGGTTATGGACCTTAAATCAGCCCTAGCGGCTTACTCTGCTGAGACAGTAGAAGTAAAAGGGGTCTTAACGGACATTCAGGCAGGGTATCATCCGCCTCCTTTGACTCCCTTAAAATCCGCTTTAGCTGACCTGTCCGAAGAGACCCAGAGGATTAATCTCCTGGCCGGTCAGGGGGTCAGGATGACTGAATCTCTAATCAGCGCCTTAACCACTCAAGGTCAAGAGTGGTCTCCCCGGGTGCAGCAAATTATGGCTCGTCTGCTGATACTCTATCAGGACATAGTGACTCAACCCAATTTTTTTGCCCTTTACCGCTGGCAAATAGAATCATTGCTGTCTCAATTCGAGCCAGGATCAGATCGAGTAAATTCGAATAAGGCCCAAACTTATCAATCTTTCTTTGGCGAGATAGAAAGGATGAGTGGGGAATTAATCCGGCAGTTAAGCGGGTGGGTTAATTCGTGGCTAAGTTACAGATAAGACTTGCTTCACCAATTCGAGAGCCTTTTTAAACTCAAAGGGCTTATGGAGACAGCCGTAAGCCCCTTCTTGAAGAGCTTGCTCAATCAGATCACTAACCGGGAAGGCGGACATCATAATGACCTTAATCGCCGGGTCAATTCCCTTGAGTTTCAAAAAAATATTCACCCCATTCATCTGGGGCAGCCGGATATCTAAGAGGACCAGATCAAAGGCGGTTTCTTTGATTTTCTGGATAGCCTCTTCAGCATTAAGGGCCGCTTCGAATTGATAGCCCTCAGATTCTAAGGCTGCCCCCAGGAGTTCAGTCACATCCTCCTCATCATCAACGACTAAAATCCGGGCCATTCTATCCTCCTCTCGCTATTTATAGCATATTCGGGGCTAAAAAGCAAGCACTTTTTAAATTTCCCCTTGCCACTTGATTCAAAAAAAGGAGGGATACTGAAAGTCGTAACCGTTCAGCCACCAAGGCACGAAGACACAGGTCGTAATTTTTTCTTCGTGTCCTTCGTGCTCTTCGTGGTTTATCCTTGATTTTCATCAAGGCAGGCTCTTGTTTACCCCATCCTTTTACCCAATTTGTGGGTAAGGATAAGCATCAAGGGAAGGGAAGCTTTTATGCCGACGCTGTCGGTACAAAAGGAGATGAAACTTAACCCATAGCACTATAATCTGTAATGAGCTTACTTTTTTAACTTGATTTTGAGTAGATACGAAAGATCTAAAGGACAAATCTCTTAATGAGGTCTTTGTCCTTCAAAATTTAGACCACGCAAAAACTTCATATTGCTGACCCAATTATTTGCTCTGTAAGTGCTTTTTCTAAAATCATTCTCCGTGCCTCTGTGTCTCTGTGGTGAACGATTACAAAGGTCCCTTAGCCCTCAGCGCTTTATTTTAACGGCTGCCACCACATTAAGTGCCACCTCGTCTTCGGTTATAGAGATGGGGTCTTTCACTTTCAGGTGACAGATATAGTCCCCCATGGCCACAGGTTTTCCCCTATCATTGGTTCCGTCCCAGACGATGCTGTTCTTCCCGCTAAAGAGATATTGGTCTTTTAGCAGTGTCTTTCGGATATTCCCCTCCCGGTCATAGACCTGAAGGTCAGTCTTAGCCGGGATATTCAGATAAAAGACGATCTCGGTTACTGCCCGCTTAGGGTCGCTTCCATCTATATAGAAAGTGCCTTCTGAAACCTTCGGATCTTTGATCTTGACCGGAAGAGGCAGGCTCTCATTATTTCGGCCCATTGTAGGCGTTGAATCTATCTCCCAGTCGTCTTTTGTTTGAGTATCAATACCCTTCTTCCTGACCAGGCTCTCACCGGGTTTTAATAATTGACTCGAAAAGCAGTCCGACTGATCGGGTTTGTCCAAACTCATTATCCACTGACCGGCCTCGATCATAGAACTTACCCGTTCAATATTGGCGGCCGTCCATGTGGCATCCTGATCAGCCCAGCAGACGGCATCACATATCCGGCCTTTCCTGTCATAGAGGATTACCTGAGAGTCGGTTTCCAGTAATTCCATATCCGGGTTAAAGAGGCTAAGCCCACCATTATCGGCCTTCTTTTTATCAAGAAAGAACCCGCGATTAAGAACCAGATATTCCCCCGCTTTGATTTTCGTTCCCGGGGCAATAGTCTTTACGGATTCCCAGCCGACTTCGATCCTGTATCCGGAAAGGTCTAACTTTGTTCCCGCCTCGCCGGCGCAATATATTTCAATCCAATCTCCCCAGCCACAGGTCTTGCACCCCTTGGGGTTTTTAAAGCTGACCTCGGTTATGAGCAAAGCCGGCTGGGTAGTTGTATTGACAGAGGGTGTATCCGATAGAGTTTCGAGTTTCGAGTTCGGGGCACCCGCTTGCGGGTCGTCGAGTTTTGTAGTTATTATCTCCCCTGATAGATTTTCCAGGGGAGTTTGGATTAAGTCAGCGGCTCTTACTTCCCCCCACCAAAGGAGGGGGAATAAGATGGTGAGTATCATTCGAGTTTTGAGTTTCGGGTTTCGAGTTTCGGATTTCATTGGAAGTTTGGCTTCCACAAACTATCGGTAACCGATACTCGATGCTCGATACTCGATGCTCGATACTGGATACTAGATCCTTTATCAGCATCGAGCCTCGAGTATCAAGCATCGAGTATCAAGCCTCGAGCCTCGAGCATCGAGTATCAAGCATCGAGTATCAAACATCGAGTATCAAGCATCGAGCATCGAGCATCGAGCCTCGAGTATCAAGCATCGAGTATCAAGCCTCGAGTATCAAACATCGAGTATCAAGCATCGAGCCTCGAGTATCGAGCATCGAGTATCAAGCATCGAGTTGCGGCTATGCTGCACTCAACATGACTATACTGAATCCAAAGGGGCTTAATGTCCCCACATTGTTGAAATTTATGGTGGAATTCTGCAAGTCAAAAGCTCTCTTGTAGACCAGATATGATCAGTTGTAAGTGTTCAGCCACAAAGACACTAAGACACAAAGATTAAAGAATTATCGGGACGGTTCACCTTGCTGTGAAAGCTTGCGACTAATGACCTATCCCAGAACCTCCGCGATAGAAACCTGGTTTCTTGAAGAAACTTGGCTTCTGGTCACACGGGAGAGGTTTTGGGATAGGCTCTAAAAATTATCGACAATAGCCCCAGCGGGGCGGAATATTTATAGTTCCCCAGGCACAACCGTATATTAAAGCTCCGTAGGAGCGATATGTTTTTACATATATCGCCCCTACGGGGCTTGAGATGTAAGGGTTGGCATCTCGCTATAAATATATCGCCCCTACGGGGCTAAAAGCTCACTACAGGTCGCAAGG
>JBFMHI010000089.1 GCA_040753085.1 bacterium
CAGTACTACGGTGGATGGCGGCCTGTACCTAAGGCACTCCCTGGAAACGGGGAGCAAACAGATTGCAGGACACCTAAGGCTATTGGAGAGGGTAACTCGCCAGTTCTCTACTCTACCCTATGTCCTACAGTCCAAAATTTACCTCCATATTCTTGGCTTAAAGCCTACAGGGGTTTTATTCTTCATTATCCCCTTTGCGGTGGTTAATAGATAAAAGCCTTCTTCCAGGATAATCTTTTCTGTTCCAGGGGCAAGACGCACACCTCCCATTGCACCAACCAATTCAATATCTTTGTATTCAGGAAAAATTTCCCTGAAATTTTCCATCTTCTTCCTAAAATCATCTATCTTTCGTTGATTTATGGCGCTTTTTACCTCTACTACTACAATGACCGTCTTTTCCTGAAATCTGGTAGGGATAAGCAGGTCTATTTCTGTCTCTTTCCCATTCATTCTTCTTCTTGAAGAAGGTATTATATCCAATACCTTAAACCCCAATTTTTCAAAACAGCCTTTGACTGAGGGTTCGGTAAGTCCGACTACAAACTTTCCCCAACCATCGGTAAGATCACCTACCATCTTGCCTACATTATCCAGTCTTTTAGAGGCTTTTTGTAGTTGTTCATCGGTTTTCTTAAGTTGTTCATCCGTCTTTTTGAGTTGTTCATCGGTTTTCTTAAGTTGTTCATCCGTCTTTTTAAGTTGTTCATCGGTTTTCTTTTGGCTCTCTTTAAGCTCTTCTGTCTCTTTTATAGTCCGGTCTAACTCTTTTCCAATCCGTTCTAAGATATGCTCTATACGGTCTAATCTATCCATAATTACACCTTTCTATTAGGTTAATCTGACGATTTCAGGTTAAAAATATCTCTTTTATCTTAATGCGGTTATAAAATCATCAAAGTAATGATTAAATTAACCCTATCCTAAATTATAGGAAAGATTTTGAGTTGTGTCAAGAAATTTTTGATACAGAAATTCTTCATATTTTACCATAAGAAAGTAGAAAAAAGCAAGATGATACTTGTGATCTTTATCATTTTCCCAAGGGAAACTTCTTTGTATAATTTTTAGAGAGAAGAAATCTGTTTAAATGTAGATTTTACAAGGATTCCCCACTATTATTCCCGAAAAAAGTTGGAGAATTTCTGGTTGGGCTGGGTGAGATAATGCCGAAGATTGGCTAACGGTGGTAATTCAGAAGGCTCAAGAAAGATTGGTAGCGCCACGGGGATTCGAACCCCGGTCTGATGGCTGAGAACCACCTATCCTAGGCCTCTAGACGATGGCGCCACGCTGGCTGGGGAGGAAGGATTCGAACCCTCGCAACAAGATCCAGAGTCTTGCGTCCTACCCCTAGACGACTCCCCATCTTAAAGGGCCTTGTTCATCGTTTGGGCCCCTCATAACTTAATCGCGAATCGCGGATTGCGAATTAAAAAATAGATCCGCGATTCGCAATCCGAAATTAACGATTCAATAAGTGGCCGAAACGCGGAACATCACCTTTTAAAATTAATATACCAGAAGAATGGAAACCTGTCAAGAAAAAACTTGCATAATCAAGCCGTATGTGATAAAATCAATCCTAATGGTAAGAAAAGGGTGGGTAATTTCTATTCTGGCAGTTCTCTTCTCTCTCGCTTGGGACAAGGCCGTTGCCTCCCCTGATGGAACCGAAACCACCTTCACCGGGGTCTGCGGCGCTACCCTGATCAATGATGAGGTCTACTATGAACTTAGTCTGTATCCCGAGTTAAAATTCGGTCAACTGGCCCTGGGATTTGATGTTACCTTGCATTGGAGAGATGGCCAAGGGATACTTAAAGAGGACTGGGATGATCTGGATGATCTGGCTAATCTCCTTCGTTACCTTCGCTATGCCCACCCGAGGGCAAGGCCGTTTTATTTCAGGCTTGGGGCTTTGGACAGGGCTACGTTGGGGCATGGATTCATTCTGGGCAACTATTCTAATCGGCGTAAAGACGATTATTACAAACGAATCCCGGGGGCTAAAGCTGAAATCAACTTAGAAAGAATAGGCATAGAAACAGTGGTCAGTGATCTGTTTAAGAACAGAATCTATGGGGGACGAGTTTATCTGCAACCTTTAAGGGAGGCGGACCTTCCTCTTATTAACAGGCTTACCTTAGGAGCTACTTATGTCACTGATACCCATCCGGCTGAAGGGTCTGATACTAACGAAACCCAGGCCTTGACCGCCTCCGGACTTGATCTTACTTTACCTGTTATCGAAAGACTTTTGGAATTCTATCTCGACCTGGCCAAAATCAAAGACCACGGGGATGGGGCCAGCCTGGGAGTAGGCGGTAATTATGGCCTCAATTTAATTCCCCTCAGTTGGAATTGGAAGGTAGAACTGAGAGATGTGGCGGGCGATTTTATCCCTACTTTGTTTGATGCTCACTATGAAGTCCGACGCCCGATAGATTGGTCAAGATTTGAGGCGGATGATAGACTTAAAGGCCCTTACGCCGAGGTCAGCTTAAATATCTCTGATATTCTTACTCTGGCTGGGGCCTACGAAAAATACGAAGGAATAGACCCCAATCTCCACGCTGAATTAACCCTGTCAGAATCCTTTCTGGAATCCATCTTAAGGAGGCAGGCCTCGGCTTCGATCAGCCTTGATCAAAGAAATACAGATCGGCTGTTCCCCCTCACCAAAAAGCCGGGCACAATAATTACGGCCTCTGTAAGCTGCCAATTGAGCGGCGGGGTTGATCTTGTTTATTCCTTAATAGAAACTTATGATGAGGAAGAAAATCCGATCAGGACTTCTTCCCTGACCACCCAGATAAGGTTCTGAAAGCAACCAGGCGGGGTAATACAACTATGTTAACGATAAAAGAGCAATTAACGATAATCAACCGCGGTGTGGTAGAAATAATCCGGGAGGAGGAATTAAAGGCCAGGCTGGCGGAAGACAGGCCGCTTAAGATCAAGTTTGGGGCTGATCCGACGGCCCCGGACATCCATCTGGGGCACACGGTTGTTTTGCGTAAGTTAAAGCAATTTCAAGACCTGGGCCACGAAATCCAGTTCATTATTGGAGATTTCACCTCCCGAATTGGTGATCCCAGCGGTAGAAGTGAAACGAGACCGCCTTTGGAACCGGAGCAAATTACAGCCAATGCCGCCACTTATCAGGACCAGGTCTTTAAGATACTCGACCCGAACAGGACAAAAGTCTTCTTTAACTCAGAGTGGCTTGAGGACTTGAGCTTAGCTGATATCCTCAAGGTCTCCGCCTATTCCACCGTGGCCCGAATGCTGGAGCGAGACGATTTTGCCAAACGATATGCCGAAGGGAGAGGGATCGGCCTGCATGAGTTACTCTATCCCCTTATTCAAGGATACGATTCTGTCATCTTGAAATCGGATGTGGAGATCGGGGGCACGGATCAGAAGTTTAATCTTCTGATGGGCCGGGACCTTCAGCGTGAATATGACCGGCCCCCCCAGATTGTCATAACTATGCCCTTACTGGAAGGGCTGGATGGAACACGGAAGATGAGCAAAAGCCTGGGTAACTATGTAGGCGTAACTGAGCCAGCTCAGGAGATCTACGGAAAGCTTATGTCTATACCTGATTCCCTGATGATCAAATATTATGAACTCTTGACCGATATCCCCCTGGATGAAATAGCCGCGATCAAGGACGGTCTTGAAAGGCAGTTTCTTCATCCCAAAGAAGTCAAACGCCGGTTGGCTGGGGAAATAGTGCAGGCCTATTATGATGAACAGGCGGCCAGGGAGGCGGATGTCGAGTTTGAGCGGATATTCAAGGAAAAACAGATTCCCGGTGAGATGCCGCTCTTTTCTCCGCCGGATCAAACAATGGGTCTGATCGATCTTATCTTTGAAACCGGTCTGGCGCCCAGCAAATCACAGGCGCGGCGGCTAATTAATCAGGGGGCAGTAAAGATCAACCAAAAGAAAGTAAGCGATATAAACCTTGAGGTGACTTTTGAGGAAGAACAGATCCTCCAGGTAGGCAAGCGGGGATTTGTAAAAATTGCGGAATATGCCGAAGGCGGATGGTAGATTTCGGGGGACGAAATGAAGAACCTAATGCCTTGTCAAGTTAGTATTTGTGGGTAGAGCCTCTTTTACCCCACACCTTAATCCTCTCCCCTAAGGGGAGAGGGTAGGGTGAGGGGGATTGCTTCTACAAGAGACCAACCTATCAAATCAAATGTGACGGTACACTAATCCGCCATCTGAAATCCGAAATCCGCCATAGAAAAGGGAGGTGCATAATGCAAAAAATAACCTTAGGCGTAGTGTCTGTTTTATTGGCTATCTCTCTGGGGTTGCTTGGTTGTGCGGCGACGGGTGGAGGCGCCGCCAGAACAAACCGGACGGAGACCGTCGAGGTTCAACCTCAACCAGAGGTAGAGAGGTATTATGGACCCAAGAAACGGATTGCCGTAGTTGATTTTGAAGCCAAGTCGCCCCATGCGGGATGGGACATCGGGACAGGGATGGCTGAAATGCTTATCACTGCCTTGCATGAGACAGGCCGGTTTATCGTAGTTGAACGGCAGGCCATTAAAGACATTATCCAAGAACAGGACCTGGGGACTGGTGGTCGCGTAAGACCGGAAACGGCCGCCAAAGTGGGCGAGATCCTTGGAGCCCAAATCCTGGTCAGAGGGGCAATAACTGAATTTGAAGAACGTGAAACTGGTGGAGGGGTAGGTGGTGTATTCAAGGGTATTGGCGTCGGCGTCGGCGGCTATACGGCCCACGTGGCTGTTGACATCAGGATGTATGATTCTACCACCGGACAGATACTTGAGTCCCATCGCTCAGAGGGCAAGGCCAGGACAAGAGGTCTGGCCGTCGGCACCAGTTACAAGAATATTACCTTCGGCGGAGCGACTTTCAAAAAGACCCCGCTGGGAGAGGCAACCCGCCAAGCCATAGAAGATATGGTAGCCTTTGTGGTGGACAAGATGGAGCTTAGACCGTGGGAAGGAAGGATAATCAAGGCCGAGGGAGAGAAGGTCTATATCAACGCCGGCGAGGAAAGCGGTATCAAAGTCGGCCACCTGTTTGATTGCTATCAGGTGGGCGAAGAGCTAATCGATCCTGAAACAGGATTATCTCTGGGGACAGAGGAAGAAAAGAGGGGACAGCTTCAAGCCGTTACGGTCCAAGAGAAATACGCCATCGCTAAGCCAGTAAAGGGTTCCGGCTTTAAGCGAGGTGATATTGTTCGCTTTACGGGTGGCGGGGAATAGACAAGGTTGATGGCTCAGGTATCCAGTAATCGGTAATCGGTGATCGGTGATAACTATAGTGAACGCTAAAATTAAGTAGACGTAGGGCAAGGCTTTAGCCTTGCTATAAGCAACCCTAAGGGGTTGCCCTACAGTAAACATCTCAACTTATTGTAAGCGTTCAGCCACTAAGGCACAAACTCGATGCTCGATGCTCGATCCTGGATACTGGATCCTTTACCAGCATCGAAGATCGAGCATCGAGGATCGAGCATCGAGCATCCAGCATCATGTGCTGAACGGTTACAACTTATTTATGTCGTTCACTGTAATGCTCGCTTTCTCTTCACCCCTTAACCTGATAACCGATAACCGATTACCTGAGTAGTAGGGAGACATTTATGCCCCAACCGGAAAAAGGAGGCGAGTTCGATTACCCTCTCTTTATAGTTACCTCTATTACGGCTATAGGGGGGATTGCTATGATCCAAAGCGCTACCCACGAAAGCGGCCTGACCAGCACTGGCATGATGTGGATCAAGCAGGTGAGCTGGTTCGGGCTGGGGTTAGCGGCTATGGCCGGAATTGTCCGGGTTGATTACCGGTTGTTAAGACAACTGGCTCCCATTATTTATGGTTTGATTATTATAAGTCTAATCGGGGTTCTTTTCTCCCCGCCTATCCATCATACCCGCAGTTGGTTTACCTTAGGTCCTGTTTCTATCCAGCCCTCAGAATTTGCCAAGCTGGCGACAATTCTCACCTTAGCTTCCTTTATGGCTGGGCGGAAAGAGATTGTTTCCAAACCTCTGGGGCTAATTATTCCTTTCTTTATCGTCGGGTTACCGGTAGCCTTAATTCTGAAACAGCCTGATATCGGGACATCGCTGGTCTTTATCCCTATCCTTTTAGCTATGCTTTATGTAAGTTCGGCCAGGGGGAGTCATCTGTTTGCGGTGGTGGCGGTGGGGGTCTTAAGTATGAGTCTCCCTCTTCTCTCCAGTTGGGTTCAACTTCAACCGGACGAAGGCATTCCGCCTTTCTTATTATCATTACTCAAATCAGCCAGCCATCCTCGAAAAATCGGAATCTTTCTGGGCGGGCTGGGGCTGGCTTTATCAGGACTTTTTGTAGCGCTGAAAATCATTCGTCTCCGGGTTAAATTCGCGACCTTCTTTTTTACCTTTTTAGTTATGGCGATTGGCCTTTTATCCTCCATAATCGCCGACCGTTTTCTCCAGGGATATCAGCGTAAACGTTTATTGGTCTTCCTTGACCCAAACATTGATCCTCTTGGGGCAGGATATAACATTATCCAGTCCAAGATTGCCATTGGTTCAGGGGGGATATTTGGCAAGGGTTGGCGCGCCGGAACCCAGAGTCAGCTTGGTTTTTTGCCGGAACAGCCAACTGATTTCATCTTTTCGGTAGTAGGTGAAGAATGGGGATTCGTAGGGGCATGCCTCCTTCTTTCTCTCTTACTTTTCATAATCTATCGAGGATTGGCGGCGGCCTTTGGAAGTGAGGATGATTTTGCCAGGCTGGTGGCGGTGGGTATTGCTTCCATGATTGGCGCTCAGAGCTTGATCAATGTGGGTATGGCGATCGGCATAATGCCGGTTACTGGCTTGCCATTGCCTTTGATAAGCTATGGAGGCTCTTCTCTATTTGTCACCATGCTCTCTCTAGGCATCTTGATCAACATCCGCGGTCAAAAAGGGGTTCGTCGATATAGTTGGTGAAACCGAGGGCGGATAGCGGAATGTGGATGGCGGAATTAAAAATCAAGGTAACTACTCAGGCAGATAGGCTGAAGACTGAAGGCTGACGTTCAATAGCCTTCAGCCTTAAAAGCCTTCCACCTTCAGTCTATCTACCTGAGTAGTTACAAACCAAGAGTAGTAAAACCTCCCTCCGCAGTCCGCGATCCGAAATTTTCCGACCGATACAATCACAGCGCAGTAGAGCCGCCACCAAAATTCAGAAAAGAAGACGTACAGCGATGGTTTGTTGAACAGATAAAAAACCTTCAGGAATTTATTTCATCAGTCCAGAAAGGAGCTTAACATGCGAAAAGGGGCTACCTTAGAAAAGATTAAAAAAGAAATAGGGAGGCTTACACCTCAAGAGCAACTCAAATTAGTAGAAAAAGTTGCTCAACAATTAAGAACTGGTCTCGCTGGGAAAAGGGAACTTAACTGGAGTAAACTCTATGGGCTTGGGAAAGGTCTTTGGAAAGAGGATGCTCAAGAGTATGTGAATAGATTAAAGGAGGATAGAATATGATCCTCTCTGATGAACTTAATCAAATTGATACTATCTTTATAGATACAGCACCAGTTATAAATCCGCCTTTGGCGGACTTTTTTTACATCAAGAACGATAACCAAAATGACGCTTCGCTCGAACCCTTCGGGTTCGCACTCCATTGTAGAGCAATAAATTGTGGGTGCAGATGAGCGAAAGGCTTCAGCAGGTGTAATTCGGAAGTTATCTCTTGTAATCGGAAGTGGCTCTGCGTCACTGCGGCTATCAGCGGATGAACCCCGTTACTCGATGTTCAAGTTTTTTTCGGCAAAGTTGGCATATCTCTTTTTTCCGTTGGCACGGGTCGAAATTTTCTGGGTCTCAGTAGTGAATTACTATGAAAGAACAATCCGAAATCAGAAATCAGAAATCAGAAATCCGCCATCCGAAATCCAAAATGAGAAGAATTGTGGTTAAGGTGGGCACCAGTATCCTGGCTTTAGAGTCCGGAGAACTGACCACCCAATATATCTCCAAATTAGCAGGGGATTTGGCCTATCTATGCCAGTCCGGTCTGGAGGTTATTCTGGTCAGTTCCGGGGCAATTGGGGCCGGTATGAAACGGTTGGGGCTTAATCAACGGCCCAAATCAATCCCCCTTAAACAAGCCGCAGCCGCGGTGGGTCAATCACGGTTGATGCAAGTCTATGAACACCTCTTTGGCCGGACCAAACAGAAAGTAGCTCAAATACTGCTCACCCACCGCGACTTAGCCGACAGGCGAAGTTATATTAATACCTATAATACCCTTCTTACCCTGTTAGAATACCGCATTATCCCCATTATCAATGAGAACGATTCGGTGGCGGTTGAGGAGATAAAATTTGGGGATAATGACACCCTGGCTGCCCTGGTGGCCAATCTGATTGAGGCTGATGCCCTTTTCATCCTGACCGATACCGATGGACTTTATAGTTCCGATCCCAGACTGGGTAAAGGAAAACTTATTCGCCAGGTAGAGGAGATTACTCCAGAACTGTTTAACCTGGCCGGGGGAACCAGGGAAGCCACCTCAACGGGGGGAATGATCACCAAACTTCAGGCAGCCAAGATTGCGGTTCGAGCTGGAATAACGGTTATTATCGCCAATGGCAAAAAGGAAAAAATCATCGAGGAAATTATGGGTGGAACTGAGGTGGGCACAGTATTTCTACCCCACGGTAATCCTCTGGCCGCCAGAAAGAGGTGGATTGTATTTCATCTTCATCCTAAGGGGAAGATTGTGGTTGACGCCGGGGCAGCCGAGGCCCTTTTAAAACGAGGGAAAAGTCTTCTCCCTTCAGGGATACTCAAAGTAGAACATAACTTCGGCATCGGCGAGGCAGTGGTAGTGACCGACCACTCCGGAAAAGATCTGGCTAAAGGTTTGACCAATTACTCCAGTTATGAGTTAGGAAAGATAAAAGGAAAGCAGACCAGCCAGATTGAGGAGATATTGGGCTACAAATACTATGATGAGGTCATCCACAGAGACAATTTAGCGCTGCTTGTTTAGATCCCGCGTAACGGCTATAATATCAAGCAGACTATTAGCCTAAAATTGTCTATAAATGTTGATGGCACCGGTCGAAAAATTTCTCCTTCGCCCCTGCGGGGCTTAATTTCCAAATTCAATGTTCCGTAGGTTGAAACCTACGGCTAAATTCCTCTGCACCTTCGGTGCATATAGCCGTTTTCATTATCGAGGCGGCTGAGCGGCTTCCTGGATCAGTCTTCCAGGAGAACCCAGACCTGCTGATTTATTATCACTATGCGGCCACTATTGCTCGATGGTCGATGCCGGTAAAGTATCTCATCGAGCATCGAGCATCGAGCCAGGCACTATCCCACTTGATTATATCTTCTGAGCCGAAACTCTACCTCCAGGGCTTGAACCATCCTCGAAAGGGCATCAATATCCACTTCTGGTAGATCAACCGCCGTGACCACTACTTCACCCACTGACCCTTTAGCTTCTTTAATAAAGTCACAGACTGCCTGGTATGTCCCCTCCCCAAATTGAGGGCGGCAGAGGGAAAGATACGGCTCTTCAGATTCAGTATTAAGGCTGATGGAAAGAGCGTCTACCACCCGGGCCAGCTCAGGTAGGATGTCCCTTCGGTAGATCAGGTTAGCCTGCCCATTGGTATTAACCCTTATTCTTTTTGCCCCTCTTTGTTTAAGCAAGCGGGCTGTCTCTAAGACCGCCTCAAGTCTCAGCAGCGGCTCGCCGTAACCGCAAAAGACAATCTCCCGGTAAACGGCCGGATCAGGCACAGCGGCTAAAATCTCAGATATAGTTGGTTCGGCTGCAAGGCGCAGATTGTGCCCTTTGACAAAGGGGTCTCTGACCCGGGGACAGAAGGTGCATTCATTAGTACACCGATTGGTAATATTCAGGTAGAGAGAATCCCTGATAGGATAGGCAATCATTGGAGGAGGCGGAGAACCGATGTCAAAGAGATGGTAGGTGTTGACCCGGTTTAGGCGGAGGATGTCCTGGTAGGAGAGATTTAAGATGTCGGCTACCCTCTGGGCAGTGTATTTTAGATACAGGGGTTCATTTCGCTTCCCTCTTTTAGGAACCGGGGTAAGGTAAGGGGCATCGGTCTCCAGTAAGATCCGTTCCGAGGGGATTTGGGGAATAATCTTAGGGAGTCTGGATTTAGGAAAGGTGATTACTCCGGCAATGGAGATATACAGTCCTAATTTCAGGGCTTCCTTGAGGATAGCTTCATCGTAGGAAAAGGCGTGCATAACACCTTTCACCCGTGGGTCGGCTTCTTCCTCCAAAATAGTCAAGGTATCTTCGGCGGCTTCCCGGGAGTGAATAATCAGAGGTAGACCTGTTTCGACCGCTAATCTGATTTGCCGGCGGAAGGCCTTCATCTGGGCCGGGATCGGAGATAGCCCTCCCCGGTAATAATCCAGGCCGGTCTCTCCGATAGCTACTACCTTGGGCTGGGAGCCCAGGTCTGCCAGGGACTTATATAGTTCCTCTCCGGCTTTAGCCGCTTCGTGAGGGTGAAGGCCGACTGAGGTATAGATCCCTTCGTATTCAGAGGCTAATTGGATGGAGGTCCGGCTTGTTTCTATATCAGAACCGACATTGATGATAGCTGAAAGACCTTCAGCAAAGGCCCGCTCGATTACTTGCGGCCGGTCTGAATCAAATTGCGCGTCATCTAAATGGGCATGCGTGTCAATAAGAATTTCGGATTTCGCACCCACTTCGTGGGTACCCGGGATTTCGGATTTTTTCATTGTAACCGTTCAGGGGGTAATGAAAGTTGAGGGGAAATTTTTGTAACTATTCAGCTCTTAAGGCACAAAGACACAAAGATTACCAATAATAGCACACGGATTACACGGATGAGACGGATTGACACGGATAAAAATTTATTAGAA
>JBFMHI010000090.1 GCA_040753085.1 bacterium
ATTATAGTGCTATGGGTTAAGTTTCATCTCCTTTTGTACCGACAGCGTCGGCATAAGAGCTTCCCCTCCCTTGATGGGAGGGGTTAGGGGGGTGAAATAAACAATCCTCTTTCACCCTCACCCTATCTCTCTCCCATCAAGGGAGAGGGAATTTCGCTTTGTCTCCCAACTAACTGCTTAACTTAGTTTTGAGTAGTTACGGTGGTGGGTCAGAATCTTGGTGGTCTACTTAAATTGAAGAAGTAACAATTCAGCCCCTGATTAACACCGATTAGCCCGGATAAAATAGTATTATACCAGAATGAGTTGAAAATATGTATCTGTTTAGCGTATGCCCAACCACGAACAGGGCAATTACCTCATACACCTTGGATTTCGCCCCGTCCAGGTGAGCTTGGCCTGACAAGGTATTGTACAGAATTATAAATAATATGTCAACTAATTATTTAACCGATATCAACAAGGGATGGTAACTATTCAGCCTCTATTAAACCCGACTTCACGAATTTTTAGAAAGGAAAATTTGCAACTCTTTATATTTTAAGATATTGTTAAATAGGGCAAGAATTTTGTAATATCTAACGAATTTTCCAGTTGCTTTCTTAATAAAAAAGGTGTAAAATAAAAGTTCTAAAGAAAAGTAAGGGTGTAGTATATAACATAAAAAATTCCCTTGAAAAATCAAGGGTTTGCAAAGACGGTTGTGAAGTTGGGTTAAATTCGAAATTAAAAAAAGGAGGCAAGTAATCAATGGAAGAAAAAAAGGGTTTAAGTGAAGATTGGTTAGCGGTATGGCTGGGGCTATTTATATTTGCCCTTTCACTGGGGGTTTTTAGTGGCGTAGATTTACTGGGCTGGGTAGTAAAAACAGGGATATGGACCGATATGGCCAAGGCATTAAGTCCTATCTCTGAGGTGTATGGTAAGTTAGGCGGGTTGGGGTCATTAGTGGCCACTTATTTGTTTTTATTGGTCGTTATGCTAATCGGTGGATGGGCTTTAAAGGTAAATATGGGGAGATTTATGGTAGGTTTCACCGTAATATTCTGGGTGAGTTATCTTTGCTGGATTGGAGGTAGCTGGGCCAATATAGCCGTAACCACACCTGCGGAGATGGGAAAATTTGGTATCTCCTGGTCATTGAAATTAACCCCAGAGGCAGGATTTATAATTGCTCTGGTGGTTGGATTGTTAATTGGCAATTTTTATCCGAGGTGTGCCGAGGCCATAAAAGAAGCTGTAAAGCCTGAATTGTATATCAAAACCGCCATTGTTATTCTGGGTGGATTTTTGGGGGTGATGGCCGCGGAAAAGTTAGGACTGGCCACGGTGGTGATGTTTAGAGGATTATGCGCTATTATTGAAGCCTACCTGATTTATTGGGCCATCGTGTATTTTGTGGCCAGGAAGTGGTTTAAATTTAGTCGGGAATGGGCCGCACCCCTGGCCTCAGGCATCTCAATCTGTGGTGTCTCGGCGGCTATTGCTACTGGTTCGGCCATAAAAGCCAGACCGATTGTGCCCATAATGGTCTCTTCGCTGGTCGTTATCTTTGCGGTAGTGGAGCTTTTAATCCTGCCTTTTGTCGCCGAAAATCTCCTCTGGAACCAACCCATGGTCGCCGGTGCCTGGATGGGTTTAGCTGTTAAAACAGATGGCGCCGCCGTAGCCAGTGGGGCGATTACGGATGCCCTTATTCGAGCCAAGACATTGGCCCTATCAGGTGTAAATTACCAGGAAGGCTGGATAATGGGAGCTTCGGCGACGGTTAAGATATTTATTGATATTTTTATCGGGATATGGGCATTTATTCTGGCCATTATCTGGTGCTCCGTTATAGAACGAAAACCAGGTGAAAAGGTTAGTCCGAGCCAAATATGGGAAAGATTTCCCAAATTTGTCTTGGGCTATGCGATTACATTCATCATCATTCTGGTTATCTGCCTTTCTTCCCCAGAATTACTAAGCAAGGCAAAGACAGCGATGGGTGAGGCCAATGTTTTCCGAGGGATATTCTTTACGATGACATTTTTTACGATTGGTGTTCTCTCTAATTTCAAGAAGCTCTGGGAAGAGGGTATTGGCAAGTTAGTGGCGGTGTATGTTCTCTGTCTCTTTGGATTTATTATCTGGATAGGACTGTTTATCTCGTGGATATTCTTTCACGGCATCAGGCCACCTGTGGTCACAGGGTAAGAAAGGTAGTAAGCGTTCAGCCACTAAGGCACAAAGATTACAAATAATAGCACACGGATTACACGGATGAAACGGATTGACACGGATAAAAATTTATTAAAAAAAATCCGTGAGAATCCGCCAAAATCTGTGTCATCCGTGGGCTATTCCATTATTCTCTTTGTGCCTCAGTGGCTTTGTGGCTGAACGGTTACGAAAGGCAATCGGTAATCGGTTGCCAATTACAATGAAAGGAAGTGCTTATAATTATGGCCCAAATAGCCGAGGAACTAAAAAAGATGGAGTATGAACCATTACTCCCCGTAGAGAAGAAACTGATTGGCTGGAGTATATCTTTAGGGATTGTCTTATTGGGAATACTGGTGTGGATAAGTTACACATTTTTCTCTGTTCAATAGAAAGAAAAGTAAGTGTTCAGCCACAAAGACACTAAGACACAAAAATAGAGCAGCAGAGCAGCAGAGCAGTAGTTAAAGACTTTTCCGAAGGTTCCAGAACTGCTGCTCTATTGCTCTACTGCTCTCTAAGATACATACTTTAATAATTTCCCCTTCGTGTCTTCGTGCCTTAGTGGCTGAACGGTTACAGAAGATACGAAGTGACACTTTTCAAACACCCTCTAAGAAACAAAGACACAAGGAAGAAAAAGGCCGATAGTAGCGAGGTCTTTCCTGCTCCCAGAGGCAAGAAAAGCAAACAGATGACCAGGGCAGCTAAACCGGCCCCTAATAAGTAATAACCGGTCAATAATCGCCTCCTTGCCCCTTCCGTAATTTCCGGCATATTCAAACTGCGGCTGCTCAGGAAACCGGCTAAAACGGCCAGACCCGGAAAGACAATCTCAGCCAGGACAAGGTTCCCTCCTAAGGTAGAAATACCCATCAATATCAAGGGGAGAAAAAGGAGATATAAACCCAGCATTCGTTGAGCCAACTTTTGATGGCGGATGGCGCACCCACTTCTATCACCTCTTGCCTCGAAACTCGACGACCCGCCAGGGGGTGCCCCGAACCTGAAACCTTTCATCCCTATCCTAAATCCGATTAGAAAGGCAGCTACAATGACCCCTAATCGGTGGTAGACATGCCCATATAAAGCCTGAAGGCTCAAAATCAGAATCACCACCACCGCCCAACCGCCAAAGCCTGAAATAAGCCCTACATACCGCTTTTCCCCTCTATCAGACGAGTCTGGTTTTCGGAACCAAAGAGTAAGTCCCAGATAGAGGAGGATGAGCAATAAGGTAAGCATTAATAGCTTATCTGCTTTAAAACCAAGGACTGCCGGGGAAAGGTCTCGATTAATCCTTGGGGGCAATTCGGTTGGAATAGGATAGGGTTGAATTTGAGCGATGTCTAGGCCGGCTTCTTTTGCTCTGGCGGCAATTTCCATAGAGGATAAGGATAAGATGTTAGCGCTGTTCGAACACAGGAAGCCCTGGGACCCTTCTTTTTGCTGAACAAAGATGACCCCTGAAAAGACGTCTCCCAAAGTAGCCCCTAAGAGAAGGCGGAATGTTTTGATTTCGCACCCACTTCGTGGGTACCCGTGATTTCGGATTGCGGAACTTTTAATTCCGTATTCCAAAAAGAAAAGCCCATCTTCCTCCAGGATTCCGGAGAGAGAGGCAAAGAACTCCTTGGTGTAAAAGCGATTAAATCGCAGGGTGGAAGGATAAGGCGCCGTAAGAAGGATCACATCATATTTGCCCCGAGAACCCTCCATAAGTCTCTGACTCTCTTCTTCTCTTAATCCGCCCTCAATAAATCTCCGCCCCTCTTCTCCCCTTAAACTAACTCTTGGATCAAAGAAGGCATCTCTTTTTTCAGGGGGGGTATACTCCAATAATATATCCGCCATCAGAGGATCAAGACCAACATAATCAACACCTTCCACTGGGTAATTCAGAATCTCTCCCAATCCCTGCCCTCCGATCAGGCACACCCTCTTAGAATGCAGAGGGCGAAAGGCGGAAGGCGGATCTTCAGATTGTGGATGGCGGATGGCAGATGGCGAAATAGAGGAGGCGAAGGGTGAGGTGGGAAATGAAAAATCCGAAATCCCGGGTACCCACGAAGTGGGTACGAAATCCGAAATTAAAAAGGGGAGCTTGATAAGCCCTGAGAGGTCTTCTTCTCCGATAGTTAGAATTTCCTGACCGCTTAAATGGAGCTTATGTCGGCCTTCAATAGAAGTTACGGCTAAATGCCCATAGGAGGAATTCCGAGAGTCAATGATATTCTCCTGGCCCCACTGCCAGTATCTGGATAGGATTTGGAGCCTATCAGGCGCCTTGCTGAGCAACAGATAAACAGCGAGTAAAGTGAGAAAAAGGACAACTATAGGCAGAAGACTAAATCTATGTCTATAATAGACGGTATGACCGGCCCGAGATGGTTGTTGGTAATCTATCTTGGGGAAAAGGAAGCGATGATAGGCAAAGGGTGTCTGGGGATACTGGGCATTAAAGGTCGTTTTTCTATGTAATTTTTCCCTTAGCGAGGTCAAAGTCTCTCCGGGCCGGTAAGTTCTGGCAGGAGCCTGGACCTCAACCGGCGGGGGATGAAGAAGTTTGGATAAAAGCAGAAGGCTGGAGGTCAGGCATAGGGTCCCCAGGGGAATAATTATCCAGAAGGGATGAAGATAATGGATGGCAGGTTCAAGGATGAGAGCACCCATCATAAGCCCCCAAAGGAGTCCTCCGGTTGAAAAGCGAAAGGCAAGGTTCAGTTGAAATCCTTGCAAAAGAGACAATATGGCCGTAATAACTATGCAGATGTGGAGGATAGAACTTATATCTGGCGTGACCGCCAAATGCCTGGCCAGTCTGGCAGTCACTAAGGTCACCGGCATAAGAAGGCTTAGAAGAATCTGAGATATAATAAGGACTCGATAAGTTCCCTTTTCTCCCTTGCCCAGTCCTGATAGCCCAAGGCTGCCTACCGCCATCCAGCACAGGGAAATACCCAACGCTATTCCCAGGGATATTTCAAACCCCTGAAAGGCCACCAATAACTCTTTGGCCAGAATAAACTGGCTTAAGGGGATAGCCGCCCCAATCAAGCTAAAGGTAAATGTTTCTTTCGACATCAATTGTGCTCCGTAAGTAGAGAGTAGAGAGACCTCTCAGCTCTCAATTCTATATGTCTCCCCATCTTAAGGTCAAAGTTGATGTTCTCTGGTAACTATTCAGCCACAGATTTACACGGATGAAACACTGATTTTTTTAATATTGGATATCCCAATTCTACTGAATGTTTCCGTTGTAATAATTCAACCTATAATGCTTTCTGATAAACTTTTTCCCAAAAGCCATAACCGAGAACATTGTAAACTTCAAATGCTCCTCTGATAATATCCTCTGTTATTTTTCCATATTTTAAACCCATTCTATTTTATCCGTGCTAATCCGTGTCAATCAGTGGCTGAATAATTACGTTCTCTGGCTCCACGAGTGAATTATACCATTAATCATAATCTCTGTCAAACTATTCCATCTTTAAGAAATCTTAATTCCCATTGAGAGCAGAACCAACTAAGTCCAGCTTTTCTCTACCTGGGGATTCTTCTGGTAGATTTTCATTCTTCACACCTGGGGGCAGCAAGTTTTGTTTGACAGAGAATATGTCTTATGGTAAACTATATTAGTCCAGCTCGGCGGAACTTCCTCCCTGGTTTGGAGTCACAGATAAGGGTCAAGGCTTCCAGGGTTCAAGTAAATCTACCCTTGAATCCTCGAACCCTGTTGAAACCAGGGAGAAACTTAGGCCGGGCTGTATTAGGGTCAGAGATTGAAACACAGTTGAAACTAAGATCCGAGGAGGAAACAATGTCAACATATACATTACCAAGAGAGGCCTTTAACTTATTAGAAGAGGCCTTTGGAGAAAGGCACAAGGCAGAGGTATTTGCTCTGGCCATAGAGTCAGCTATTGATGGGATTAAGGAAAAGGCCAATGAGACTATAGTAGAAAAGAAAGAGCATATAAAAATAGAGGTTAAAGAAGAATTAAAAAAGGAGCTGGTCACAAGAGAAATTTTTGAAGAGAGGTTTAATCTTATTGATGAGAGATTTAAGGGCCTTGAAAGGGAAATGGATGAGAGATTTAATGTGGTTGATGAGAAGTTTAAAAGTCTTAATTTTAAATTAAACATTTTTATTGCTATTGCCCTTATGGCCCTGACATTTGCTAACCCCGCCTTTGTAAAATTGATAGAGAAGATCTTTTAGTTTAGGCTAAAAGGTGACCACCTCAAATCTGTTGGCCGTGCCCCAGTTGGTGGAATTGGTCGCCTGATCAAAGAACTTCACCCGCCAGTAGTAGCTGTCCTCCGGCAAGGCATTCAAACCGCTGATGCGTCTCACCACCGAGAAAGCCCGGATCAAACTCAAAAGACTCTACCCACCGCAGACCACCTCTTCACGCCGAGGTCGCCCTTTTACCTACACGCAGAAGGTGCTGCTGGTGTTCTTCGTTATCATGCAGTTTCGTCGGATTTTCCGTTTCAAGGCCCAATGGCGCTGGTTGAAAAACCATCCCCACGAGGCCCAGGAGATCGGTTTCCAGGGCACGCCCCATCGCACTACCCTGCTGCGGCGCTATAAGAAGCTCTATTCAGTGATCCAGCAGTTTGCTGCTTTCGTGGGCCAGTGGGCCGAAGAGCTGGATGAGGCCTTTTCCAGCGATACCCTCTACGAAGACAAAAGCCTCTTCAAAGCCCAAGGACCGGTCTGGCACCAGAAGGACCGCCAAAAGGGCCACATCCCCGAGGGCTTGCGCCACCTGGATACCGACGCCATCTGGAGCAAGAGTGCTTACCATGGCTGGGTCTATGGCTATGGGCTCAATGCTACTTGTAACCGCCAGGGCTTCCCCAAGCTGGTCCAGGTCGAAACGGCCAGCGTCTCCGAGAGCCAAGTCATCGATGAGAAGGCTGTGAGCATCGAGCCGCTCAATCCCAAGGAGATCGTGGGCGATGACTCCTCCACCAAGTATGGCCGCATCCGCACCTGGGCCAAGAAGGGAGTCGCCTTTCTGGCTCCTGCCCTGAAATGGACGGAAGGACGCAACGCCCAGGCCTACCACCGATTTATCAGCCAACCGGAGAACGCGGAGCCAATGGCGGCCCGCAAGACCGCCGTAGAGCCTCTCTTTGACCTGGTGAGCAAGGTGCTGGGCACCACCAATAACCACAAATAGCTGTCCATCAAAGGCCTGGCCAATGTGCGTACCTGTTTGGCTTTGGGGACGCTAACCGTCCAGATCGCCGTGATGGCCAACAGCATCTGGAGGATGCCCTTACACGACATCTCCCACATGATCTCGGTCTTTACCTGAGGGAAAGGAGCATTCCCCATCGCGGAATGCTCCCTAAGGGAATTACCCACGGGATGTGCAACGAGATACACGTTTTACAAATATCGAGAGCACGCGGGTTTCTGGAAGGGGGAGTAGATGCTCACAAATGAAACCGGCTGTTCTCAGCATGCTGGAACCAGGCGGAAATCCTGAGATGTATGCTCGTTGCGCATCCCGTGGGAATTATGCACACCCCTTAAATAATTAATTATACGCGACTATTTTTGTCGTTTCATATAATGAGGCTTTTTAAGAGGGGCTAATTTTGGCAGATCTATCATCTCAACATGGCCTGTTGTAAGACTATATTCTCCTGCAGCAATCTTTAGTCTGCCTTCAGAGACAAGATGATTGATGACCTTGCTACTCATTACATCTTTATATACATTCTTTATATTTTCCTTGATAGCTGCTTCAATGATTTCATCCTCGCTTCCACCCTTTTCCTTTGCTGCCATAACAGCGGGCATAATCTTTTGCGCCAAAGCACAAGCTTCTCCTTCTAACTCAAGCGTTGCTTTAACCGCACCACATTGTGAATGACCGAGTATTAACAAAAGGGGTACATCGAGGTGTTCTGCAGCATATTCAATGCTTCTTATGATTACTGGGTCAGCAATATTTCCTGCAACCCTTACGACAAAGATAGTTCCGAGCCCTTGGTCAAAAATAATTTCAGGTGAAACCCTCGAGTCAGAACAGGTTAATACAATGGCAAAAGGTTTTTGTCCCTTAGATAGTTCTTTCCTCTTTGCATCACTCAGGTCTTTCTGAGATATGATACCTGATACAAAACGTTTATTACCGTTCATAAGTCTTGTAAGAGATAGATCACCTTTTTCGGTTTCTGCAAAGACAAGGGCTGAAAAGACTACCATTGCAAATAAAGCAATAAAACTTCTGAGACGATTCATAACCCTTCCTCCTTCTAACTTGAGATTGTCCAATAGGCTCCTTATTTTCTCTATCTTCTGTACTCACAGGGGTATATATTTCAAAGGATGATGGTGAAAAACATATCACAAAATTTACTTAATGTCAAGAAAAAATTACCACGAAATGGTAATGGGTCAGTGAAAAGGGGGAGTAACCGTTCACCTCACCACGGAGACACAGAGACACTGAGAAAAATCTAAAAATCATTCTCCGTGCCTCTGTGTCTCTGTGGTGAACGATTACGACCTTATTCCCAAAAGCGGCCCTCTCCCCATATACTGAGCCAACCCCTCCCAGCCGTCTCGGGTCTGGCCATCTATTCACACCTCTTAAGGCCCACTGAATCTTGGTGAAGGTCTTTCAGAGGTAGGGCGGAAAGCGATCCTGGATCTGAAACAAAAGGTTATTGAGCAGTTGGAAAGATGACGATACGAGGTGGCTTGACTGGTAAGAAAGAGAAAGGAGCAGGTGTTCATGTCCACAAATCTTCGAGGTGTTTCCGGCCGGTCTCTATGGCCTGGCGCACCAGAAAGCGCTTCATGTCTGCCCAGGAAGTCTGGTCAATCATGAGGGGCATAGGCAACGCTTCTGCATCGTCAAAATAGGCCAGGGCGCGAGTAGCACTGATGGCGAAGGTGCGCACGCGAGCGTATTTTACGGCCGCCACCTCAAACAAATGTTCAATCGGCACCTGTTGGAGGATGTAGTACAGATCCACCAGATCCTTGCGGGTGCCTCGGTCAATGCTGGCTGCCAACTTCATGGCGCCGATTTCTTCTATAGTGGCTACGGGCACGTTCTCTATCAGTACAGGCTGATGCACCAGAGGGTAAAGGTGCAGACGAAAGAAACTGATACCTACACCTCGCCAGGTGGCTACAAAGGTGGCATCTTTGTCATGAGTGATGGACAGCGTTGGGTCTTCCAGGGCTTCCCGCAGCCCGGTACGTACGTCTGGCCCAACGGCGTCTGAGGCCGGCGAGAAGAAGTCCAGATCAACCGAAAAGCGATGCCCGAGATGCAGGGCCAGTCCAGTGCCCCCGGCCAGGTAAAACTGGCTGATAAACGGCAGGTGGGCGGCTTTGCAGAACGCCTCGTGCGTTTCGGGTGTAAGCGCTTCCCAGTGGGGATTGACTGGAGCTATTTGTCCCATACTTCCCCCTTTGGGGTAGGGAATGGTAAACGCCGCCAATGGCGCACACCCAATAGTTTATGCCAATAGTTGAAGCTGACACGGCATAGCAGGCGCTCGCCCCGGTCATGGATAAAGGTGCGGATACGCGGGCCACCGTAAGTGACAAAGAGCCAACGCACCTCGTCCCATGTGCCATATTCCAGGGTGCGCTGAATGATCAGGTTAGCGTCGCCGTCAATATCCAGGGTTCGAGGGTCATATTCCTGAAAATACGGCCTCAGGCCGGGGGGGATGGTGGTTCTTTCCATAATGTAATACCTTGTGTAACTACTCAGGTAGATAGGCTGAAGGCTGAAGGCTATTGAACTTCAGCCTTCAGCCTCCAGTCTAAATAACCTGTAAGCGTTCAGCCACTAAGGCACAAACTCGATGCTCGATGCTCGATCCTGGATACTGGATCCTTTACCAGCATCGAGGATCGAGCATCGAGCATCCAGCATCATGTGCTGAACGGTTACAATAACCTGAGTAGCTACTCCTGATAATCTGTGAAATCTGGTGTAATCTGTGAAATCTATGGTCTTCTTTTTGTATGGCTAAGTAGTTACTCTGGGGGTAAGTTTTCTGAGGGTCGAGCCGGACACTGAGTCAGGTTGCCACATCCGGCTATGTTCCCTCGAATTTTAGCCACACGCTTATTATAACACCCCTAAATAAAGGTTGTCAATAAAAAATCACCCAACACCTTTACTTAAACTTAGGTAAATAGGCTGAAGGCTGAAGTTCAATAGCCTTCAGCCTATCTACCTGTAGTAGTTACCTAAGATAGTGATGGCGGTCTGTTTTATTTTGAGGCAGCAGCTTTTTTATTGACAGACTCCTGACGGCGTGGTATATTTAGAGATCGGTGAGAAAAATATGCTAAAGTTCCTAAGAATAGGTATGGCCCAGATAAATTGCACCGTAGGTGACTTAACCGGAAATACTCGTAAAATCTGCGAGTATATTAAAAAAGCGGAAGAATCAGGTGTTGATCTAATCTCCTTCCCGGAGATGGCTATTACCGGTTATCCCCCTGAAGACCTTTTACATAAGGCCCAATTTATTAGGGTGTGGCTATTTTATATTACGATACAATTTCTTTTATAGGTAGGAGTTATGATATAAAGAGCTAAAAAAAAGCTCCTTTCTGCCGAGTTATGTAATGGAGGATTCAATAGCCCAGCAGAAAGGAGAACTGGGACGGTTCAC
>JBFMHI010000091.1 GCA_040753085.1 bacterium
TTAAAAAAGTAAGCTCATTACAGATTATAGTGCTATGGGTTAAGTTTCATCTCCTTTTGTACCGACGACAGCGTTGGCATAAAAGCTTCCCCTCCCTTGATGGGAGGGGTTAGGGGAGGGTGAAATAGCAAGAGTAATAATATTGCCCGCCAATTTCACCCTCACCCTATCCCTCTCCCATCAAGGGAGAGGGAATTTTGCTTTGTCTCCCAACTAACTGCTTAACTTAGTTTTGAGCAGTTACGAGGATTCAAGGCTTCAAGAGTAGATTGTAGTTATCCAATTTCAAGGACGATATAACTGCTCCTCTTCTCCATGGCCTTCGGTAAAACCACTTCCAGAATGCCTTCCTCAAGATTTGCCTTAATCTGATCAGACCTGACCGCTTGAGTAAGAGGGATGACACGTTCAAATGTCCCGTAATTAACCTCCATCTGATGATAGCACTTTTTTTTCTCCGAAGAGATATCCCGCCTTACCCCCCGAAGAATTAATCTATCCCGATCAAGAGTAAGTTGGATATCTTCTCTTTTTACTCCGGCCAATTCGACCTTAACCACAATAGTAGTTTCGGTTTCATAGACGTCGGCAAAAGGTTGCCACTTATTTATGGGACCGGCAATAAGGGAAGCTTTCAATCCAAAAGACTGATCGAGCAGCTTCTCCAACTCTGTCCCCAATCCTGGAAATATAGGCATATTTTACCTCCTTAATGCTTCCTAATACCTCAAACGGATTCATACCTGAATTCTACCTCTTGTTTTTTCTCTCTGAAAATAATCTCCTCAAACTGATCGAAGATTCCTCTTCTCCCAAGAAGGTTGAAACCTATATTCAGTTTATCAGAAAAAGCAACTTCAAAGATGAACTTATGTTCTCCTATCTGGATGGGAAGATTAAAGACATAACCCGGGATAAAACTTCCATCCCCAACGATGAACATCTGCTTTCTTGCGCTTTTGATTTCAAGTTTAAGTACAAAGGCAAATTCAAGATCAAAGATACTCATATATGCTCCAGAATCTATATAAGCCTCAAGTTCAATTGAGGTTTTATTAACACCGAAGAGGATTATTGGAACTATAGGCATTATACGAGATTTGTGTCTTTTATAGGGAAATATCATAGAACGCATTCTATTTCTTCTTCCTTGGGGATCGGTGATACTAAGCAGACTTCGGCAGGGAATTTCTCCTTAGCCATCTTAAGGATCTCTCTTACCTTATGCTTAGGACCAGTACCTATTTTCTCTCCTTTAGCGATGATGATCCACTCTCCACCATGATTTTCTACTAATTCTTCAAAATGGCTCGTAAAATACTCATCATTTAGATCTTTATACCCCATTCTTCAACCCCCTTTTGTTCAATAAAATAATATCCTTATTTTCTTCTCATTGGTATCAAGTTTTCCCACATCAAGGCCTGTTGAGGTGTAGAATAAACCAAATGATACAGAGAAAACTTTCGACCTATACGGTTAGAAATTACAAGCAATCCTCTTCAAATCTGAAAGGTTTGAATTTTACATAACCACAGGTGAAACCTGCGGAAACGAAACATCTACCGCTCAACCCTGAAAGGGTTGAATTCTATGTGATGGATAATATTCGACCCTTGCAGGATCGAGCGTTGCGGGGTGTATTTATTTTCCGTAGCTTGCATCTACGGCTATTTAAAATTTGACGCTTTCAGCGTCAGTAGTCTACAACCTTAACCATACAGGTCGAAAGTTTTCATTGCGAACCGTTATAGTTATCTACGATTTAGCTTACCTTCCCCTACTTTTTGTTTTAACTTGCGCTTATCACCTGTTAACGATGGGTGAGCGATGAGTAGTGAAGTAGTTGAGTGGTGAGATGATTAAGCGAGGTCCTGGTCCGAGTGCTTAGAGTCTCTCCCAAAACCTCTGCGGCGTGAAAGGGTTGAGATACCAGGCGTCTGATAGACTCCTAAGAGTGGAGAGTTGAGACGGGAGAACGGAGAGGTCTCTTCTCTCGACTTTCAACTCTCAGCTCTCAACTCTCACTACCAGACTACCAGGCACCAATTACTCCATTTGTTCATAAGCCCTAATGATCTTCTCCTGAAGCACTTCTCTGAATTCGGAAGAGATAGGATGAGCAATATCTTTATGTTCTCCCGTCCGGGTGACACGTGAAGGCATAGCTAAAAATTTTCCTTCTTGTCCTTCAATAATCTTCATATTGTGCACCACAAAACAATCATCAAACGTGGCTGAAACCCATGCCTTAAGTTTCCCCTCCTCTTCGACTTTTTTTATTCGGATGTCTGTAACTTCCATCGTATCTACCCCCTTTGCTGCAAGTTTGGGTTATAAGTTTCCACAATCCGGACTTTCTCTTTTACTATTTCCCTCAATTTAGCCGCAATACTTGTGGCTTGAGTTTTGTCCCAGGCCAGGCCGAATACCGTTGGCCCTGAGCCGGACATCAATGTCCCCACTGCGCCTGCTTCTACCATGGCCCGTTTAAGGGATAAAATAAAAGGATATTGTTTAACCGTTACCTGTTCTAAATCGTTATAAAGATTGGCAGCTATTGAGACGAGATCGCCTTCTTTAATGGCGGCCGCCATTAATTTAATATCAGGCCCCTGGCCTGTCAAGCTCAAGTTTAGAGACTGATAGATATGGGAAGTAGACACCTGTTGATCAGGATGGATCAGAACAACCCAGAAAGCCCTGCCGGGCTGAAGTGGGGTAAGTTTTGCGCCTATTCCTTCAGCCAAAGCCGTTCCGGGATTGAGACAAAAAGGAACATCCGCCCCCAGCTCTGAGGCTACCTGATAAAGTTCATCATAAGTCAGACTTAGAGACCATAATTTATTTAACCCCATCAAAGCCGCCGCCGCATCACTGCTTCCTCCGGCCAGGCCGGCCGCCACTGGAATAGCTTTTTTAATTCTAATGCTTGCCCCATAATCAACCGACGCTAATTGAGTCAACTTAATGGCCGCCTGGTAAGCTAAATTTTGCCCCGGCGGAATATTCAGCCCAGGGCACTCTACTTCAATTATCCTCGGCGGGGCAGGGGTAAAGATAAGCGTATCATAAAGGGCTACTGACTGCATAATAGAGGCAATCTCATGGTATCCGTCATCCCTCCTGCCCAAAACACTTAAGAATAGATTTATCTTGGCCGGCGCCTGAATTCTAACTTCAGAAGTAAATATTTATCCCCCCTCCGATACAGGTTGTTTTAGAAAAAGTTATTTCGCCGGCCACCGAGAAGCCTTGTCCCCACCAATATTTTATCCCCAGAGGCACAAAAAATTCCAGCTCCACTTCATCTTCCTCCTCTATTATTTTTTCATAGTTCACTATATCCAGTCCAAGCCCGCTGTAAATTAAAAGGTTGGTGTTTTTCTTTTTATTAATCAGGATAGTATCACCCGCCAGAGCAAACCCGGAAAGGATAAAAGAGTTAAAGTTGTCGGCTTTAGTAACGGTAAGTCGAGACCCTAAAGAGAGATAGAGATCGGAATTTTTCTTGTCAAGCAATTGATATTTCCCTTCTCCACCGATAAAGAATCCAACCTCCTCCTTCCCTTTGTTAAACTCCGCCTCAATAATTCCACCCTTTAACCCCCAATCAATATGCTGGTCAAAGCCAAATCTAGCCTGGGCACATGCCCCTGAGGCATTTAAGTCCTCCATAAAAAAAACATACACCCCTCCTTCAACCTGGCCAGGCTTAATGACCATAGGAGATTGATATTGACCGTAGATCTGAGACCAAACAGGGGCTGAACCAATCAATATCCCCCCCAATATAAGGCAAAATAGTATCCTCTTCAACCGTCTTACCTCCCTTTCACCTCAGCCAATAGACATTAGCCCATAAGGTGTATCTTCCCTCGTAAGCGTTCAGCCACTAAGGCACAAACTCGATGCTCGATGCTCGATCCTGGATACTGGATCCTTTACCAGCATCGAAGATCGAGCATCGAGCATCGAGGATCGAGGATCGAACATCCAGCATCATGTGCTGAACGGTTATCTTCCCTCTATGGTCTCTTGCCTGCTTAGCTATTGACTCTTTTCACAGACACTTGCGGCACCCCATACAATCTTTCCCCGGAGTGCTAAAGTCATCCCCGCATATAGCCGGGAAAAGCACATACTCAGTCCGCTGAGGAATCTTGTATCTTCTCTCTTTTCCCCCTACCAACCTCTCCCAAAATTTATTCAGCCAAACTAAACCTAACCTTACGGTTGCCACTGTTACCAACTCCCTCCAGAGATATTTAAAGATAAACCTCTGTTTACTCTATCGGCAACCATAAGCTAAAAGTTTATCTTTTTTTTTATCCCGAGAGGGAATTAGTCGTGCCTAACAGTTCTCTTACTTTACCTCCTATATCTTGGCTGGCCAAAAGGGCCTCGCCCACGAGAATAGCATCTACCCCTTTTGCTTCCAGAAATTTTGCCTGTCTTCGAGTACGAATCCCGCTCTCTGAAACCACCGTGATTCCGGCTGGGATCCAGAGCTTAAGCCGGGAGGTAATGTTCAAATCAACCTCAAAGGTATAAAGATTGCGGTTGTTTATGCCAATTATCTCTACATCTGTGGAGATGACCTTTTCCAATTCTTCTTCCGTATGCACCTCTATTAAACAATCTATCGCTACCTCGCGGGCAATAGAAAGAAAATTGGCTAAGGTTTCTTTCGGAAGACAGGCAGCAATCAAAAGGATCGCATCAGCACCTGCCTGGGCTGATTCATATATCTGATACTCATCGATGATGAAATCCTTTCTGAGAACAGGAAGCGAAACGATTCGCTTCACTTCAGCAATAGTCTTCAAATTTCCCAGAAAGAATTTTGACTCTGTCAGAACGGAAATAGCCGCCGCGCCATTACGGGCATAAATACCCGCCAGCCTGAGTGGATCAAAGTCCTTGCAAATTATCCCCTTTGATGGAGAAGCCCGTTTGATCTCGGCAATGAGTCGGATAGGGTCTCCCCACTTTTTCGCCCTGGAAATGGCTTTCCTGAACCGACCGGGGGACGGGGCTGAAGCGGGTAACCGAAGAAGCAGTTCCTTAAGAGGGAGAATCTCTTTTTGCCTGGCTAATTCAACCCGTTTATGCTTTATTATCTGATCAAGGATCATGGTATCAGTAGACAGTGAACAGTAGACAGTAATCAGCCGTCAGTACTTACGTCTTTCTTACTCCTTCACTATCCACTGTCTACTGTTAGCTCTTGATAAATACTTCCTTAAATCCGGCTATGGCTTCCTTCAATGCCCCTTCTGTCTCGTCGTCCAATTTTTGAGCCTTCTCCAGCTTAGCTACTAATTGAGGGCGCTGGCTATCCATATACCCAAAAAATTCCCGCTCAAATCGAAGGCAATCATTAACCGAGATGTCATCCAGGTATCCCTTTACGCCACAATAGATAATCATCACCTGTCGGGTTACCGGCATAGGTTCATACTGCCCTTGCTTAAGGATTTCCGTCATCCGTTTTCCCCTGGCCAGCCTAGCCTGAGTGGCCTTATCCAGATCAGAGGCAAATTGAGCAAAGGCGGCTAATTCTCGATATTGGGCCAGGTCTAATCTAAGTTGGCCGGCTACTTGTTTCATAAACCTGGTCTGCGCCGCGCTGCCCACTCTGGATACAGAAAGCCCTACGTTAATGGCCGGCCTTATACCTGAATAGAAAAGGCCGGGTTCAAGGTAAATCTGGCCATCCGTAATGGAAATGACATTAGTAGGGATATAGGCCGAAACATCGCCGGCCTGAGTCTCAATAATAGGCAAGGCGGTCAGCGATCCGCCTCCATGCTCAGGGTTATATTTAGCCGCCCGTTCCAATAACCGGGAGTGAAGATAGAAGATGTCGCCAGGATACGCCTCTCGACCCGGTGGCCTTCGCAGCAACAATGACATTTGTCGGTAAGCTACGGCGTGTTTAGATAAATCGTCATAGATGAGAAGGGCATGTCCGCCCTTGTCCCTGACTTCTTCCCCCATAGCACAACCCGCATAAGGGGCGATATATTGCAGAGGAGAGGAAGCCGAGGCAGTCGCAGAAACAATAGTCACATAATCCATGCAACCTTTTTCTTCCAGCGTGCTCACTATCTGAGCCACACTTGATTGTTTTTGCCCAATAGCCACGTAAATACAGTGCACATCCCCTCCCTTTTGGTTGATAATGGTATCAACGGCAATGGCTGTTTTCCCTGTTTGGCGATCACCAATAATAAGCTCTCGCTGTCCACGGCCAATAGGGATCATAGAATCGATCGCCTTTAAGCCGGTGTGAAGGGGTTGATTGACCGATATGCGGTCCACAATCTCCGGTGCCCTGGCCTCAATAGTTCTGAACTTGGTGGTCCTGATCGGTCCTTTCCCATCAATAGGCTGCCCCAGGGCATTTACTATCCGTCCCCTTAAAGCGTCCCCAACCGGCACCTCAACCACTCGACCGGTAGTCTTAACCTCATCGCCCTCTTTGATATCACGATCTTCTCCCAAGATGACTGCCCCTACTGAATCTTCCTCTAAATTGAGGACCATCCCGTAGACCCGACTGGAAAATTCCAGAAGCTCTCCGGCCATAGCCTCTTCCAGGCCAAAGATTCGAGCCACCCCATCTCCCACCTGCACCACTGTCCCCACCCTGGCCAGATCCAGCTTAACATCATACTGCTCTATCTGCTCCCGAATAATAGCGCTTATTTCACTGGCTTTGATCTCCACTTTCTTTTTCCTCCTCGGACTCTATGACATTTAATATTGAAATCTGCGTGCCTCTTTTGGGGCGGCTGAGCAGTTACTAACCACGTTAAACGTATCTACTCAAAATCAAGTTGAGAACTTGTCAATTGCAAGCCCGAGCGGAGTGAGGGAGGGAGCAATCCGTCCTGTTTCGCCTTCGGTTCGCAGTCCTCGCATTACGACACAGCCTCTTGAAGGGTAACTACTCAACTTAGTTTTGAGTAGTTACCGTTAAACTAACTAATTAACTCGACTCGCCACTAACCCGTTAGTTCCCTTTTTAGCATCTCCAGCCTTTTTTTAACACTCCCATCAATAATAGTATCTCCCACCCGAATGATACATCCGCCAATAATTTCGGGATCAACCTTCATCTCCATCCTAATCTCTACCTTCATCGACCTGGCTAACTTATTGGCTAACCGATTTTTCATCTCCTTTGGCAGAGGAACGGCTACCGTTAATAACGCCCTGGCCCGAGCTTGACGTTTGTCAGCCATTTCATCATATTTCAACCTGATATCCGAAATCAAATTCAGTCTCTTTTTGGCCAAAAGCAGCCTCAAGAAATTGTTGGTAATCGAAGAAAAATGATAAGGCTCCATAAGCTTGAGGAGAAGAGCCTTCCTGGCTTCAAGATCAAGCTTAGGATGCTGAAAGGTCCGCAAAATAACCGGGTCAGCCGTCAGGATACGGTTGACCCGGGCCAATTCTTCTCCTTGAATATCTATGTTGTCGTGGTCAGAAGCAATATCTATCAGGGCTTCCGCATATCTACCGGCCGCACTCTTAATCAATGTAGTCTCCCTACCTCTCTGGTATATTCATCAACTAACTTCCGATGGTCCTTTTCAGTAAGACTCTTTCTAATAATCCGTTCTGCCACCAGGATGGAGAGATCGGCTACCTGGGCTCGAAGTTCCCTTTTGGCCCGCTCTACTTCTTGATCCATTTGGGCCTTGGCTTCCTCGCATATCCATTTTGCTTTGGCGTTAGCCTCGGCCATAATCCGTTTTTCTTCTTTAGCCGCTGTCTGCCTTGCCTTTTCAACCATCCCCAGGGCCTCTTCCCGTTTTTCAGCCAGGGTCTCTTTAGCCTCGGCTAAATTTTTAGCCGCCTCTTGTTTGTCTTTTTCTGTGCCTTCAATCAATTCACGGATATAGGCTGATCGTTTCTCCAGGAACTGAGTCACTGGTTTATACAGCAACTTATACAGAATCCCTGTCAAAATCAGAAAGTTGATAATCTGCAAAACGAGCGTAAAATTAAGGCTGATCATTATTTCGCTTCTTCTGGTGTCTGGTGGCCTGGTGTCTAGTGCCTTGTCACGTTAGTATTTATGGGTAGAGTCTCTTTAGGTAGGGGCAAATAATTATTCGCCCCTACCTCCTCCTTTTGCCAAGACGATTCGCGAATCGCCCTTACTGTAGGGGCACGTTGCAACGTGCCCCTACAGTTTGACAAGGCACTAGTGCTTCGTGACATTTGATATTATGGGTAGAGTCTTTTGAGTTTGATCCGGGCTTTCTCGGTGCTGAATTGCCAGTTTTCAGATATCGTCAAAATAGCTCAACTGCTAAAAGCAAATGTCATGGAGCACTAGTGGTCTGGTAACCCCCAGGCTACCAGACCACCACACTACCAGACACCGGATTGGATTAAACTGCCACAAAGATGAGCAGTAAAGCGATAACCAGAGAATAAATCCCGGTTGATTCACTTACGGCCTGACCGATAAGCATAGTTCGAGTCAAAAGGGTGGCCATCTCTGGTTGTCGGGCAATGCCTTCCACTGTCTTGCCGGCTGCGTAACCTTCTCCGACGCCCGGGCCTATGGCCCCTATGCCCATACAAATGCCGGCCCCTAAAAAGGCCATCCCCTTAAGAAAGGCTTCCGCTGTAATTCCGCTGAACTCCATAAGTCCTACCCCCTTTATTAAGTTTCGAGTTTCGGGTTTCCCGAAACTATTTTTATGCCCTGGCCACAGAAATATAGGTGATAGCCAACATAGCAAAAACAAAGGCCTGGACGGTCCCCACGAAAAATCCAAAGAAACCATTTAGGCCGATCGGCAGGATCAAATAGTAAGTTAATTCAGAAATAATCAAGATAACCAGTCCACCGCCCAGGATGTTACCAAAGAGACGAAAAGAATGAGAGGTAAGCTTGGCGAATTCCCCGATAATATTTAACGGCAGCATTAAAGGAGCCAGCATCATCGGCTCTAAAAAGCCCTTTAAATAATGGCCCAGCCCCTTGGTCCAGATGGCTGACCCTTGAACAATAAAGAAAACCAAAAGCCCGAGGCCGAGGGTGGTATTCAAATCAGCCGTGGGTGATTTGAAAAAAGGAATACTTCCCAACCAGTTGGAGATAAGCACAAAGAAGAAGATAGTCGCGAAGAGAGGGAAATATTTTCGGCCGGATTCTTGACCAATAGTATCCTTAGTTAGACCGTCTAAGCCGTCAATAATCCATTCAATTAATGCCTGAACACGCCCGGGGAACTTCTCTAACCGTCGGACGCCCAGATAGGCCAGCCCAATAAGCATGGCCATCACAATCCAGGTCATCACGAGAGTGGTGACGTTGACCTTCAGGGCGGTCTCACCTACTTTAAAGATCAGCTCATTTGATTCGGTAATATTATCTAAGTTTGGTATCTCAAAGGCCTTGAGCAAAGCCGTCCTCAGCGTCTCGAACATTCTTCCTCCTTAACGGTATTGACGATCTCAAGCTAAAACGTAACTACTCAGCCATCCAAAAAGAAGACCACAGATTCCACAAGATCTTACCGATTATCAGGAATTATTTTTTATCGGAGCCATCTGGGAGAATGGGGGTAATCTGTGTTCCCAATGAGGGCTGAGCCCTTACGCTAAAACAAATCCGTAACCCATTTCCCATCGTGCTCTGGATTTGGGGTCACTTTTTGAGATTTTGCCTCAACCACTAAGTCCATATTTTCTAACACCAAATAGCCAATTAAGGGGGGTGTTGTTTCATCGTTTTCCATGACATCCATTCTAATTTCACGCCCCTGAATAGTAATGCTGGCTACCGAGAAAATCCTTCTATTCACTTCACCATTAGCTGTAAGCACTTTTCGTGAATGCGCATACATCAAGCCTAATTTGGCAATAACTTCCGGCGGCAAACAAAGAAAGGCGGCGCCTGTATCTACTACGGCGTCGTCTACTTCCACCATTCTTATCGCCTCCTCAGAAATCAGCCCTTCAGAGGCTTTTAGAATATCACCAAAGTTCTTTACTATTACTTTTTCCGTTGTTTTTCCCATCCCTATTTTCCCTCACTTTTTGGCTTCCAAGGCTCCAGGCTGGAATTCCAGATGTTCAGGAAAAGGAATAAACTTCAAGAAAATGGCGGCCTTGACCATAAAGAAACCCATTACCGTAGTTACCAAAGCAATCCCCTCTACTTTAAAGGCCAGTATCATGGCCAAAGTAAGACATCCATATCTAAGCAGCCAGCGATATCTAAAAAATCTTACGGCTTGCCCCGAAGTCATGGTTAAAAGACGGCTAATATCCCTGGCCAGCCAACAAAAGTTGAATAAACTGACCGCCACCCCCAGCCATAATCCAAAGACCCAATCAATTCGGCCCCAAATAGAACAAAATAGGCTGCCTATTCCCGCTAACATCAGGGTAAAGGAGATAACCTCACCTTGGAGTTGATGGTAATCAGCCCCCATCTGAGAACACTCAATCTTCCTTCTTAAGCTGCTCCATAACCAGTCGATAAACACTCAGAAATCCCCCCCCTGCCCCCATAATTATCCCCAGGGCCAGCAATAATCCCCCGGTATCAAGCCATTTATCCAGATAATATCCCGCTCCCAGGCCAATAAGCACAGAAAAGACCATCATCAGCCCTATCTGGGTGACAAGAGTCAGATAACGGGAGATATCCTTAAGTTCTTCAGCCCAGCCCATAAGCAATTAATGTAACTACTCAGCCACCACATATTGATTTTGAAGCTTACAGAACACAATATATTGTGGTTCGTCTCCTTTTATAGGTTGCATAGAAAGCCGTTTTTTAGGAATTTTAGCTAACTTTTAAACACC
>JBFMHI010000092.1 GCA_040753085.1 bacterium
GCCAAGAGGCCCAGGCAGAAGAGTTAGCTAAGCGCTTTCCGGCCATAGATGTCGTTATCTCCGGCAATGAGGCAGAAGAACCAATAGAAACCCCGATTAAGGCAGGTAAAACCCTTATCCTGACTACGGGTGTGTCGCAGGGGGGCCTAATTGGAGCCGGCTGCCTGGGTATCGCCTAAGGAAGTAGGATCGAAGGTAGGTGCACGGCCAGTAATTCAACGTATATCAGAACCCAGTGTGTATGGGGGACGTTGGTAAAAAACGCAAAAAACAATTGATGTAAGTTGTGAAGTGGGAAGAAAGAATCTTGTGTCCGCGTATCCTGAAGTCGCAAGGAAAGATAAGCGAGTACAGAGGTAGCCGAAGGATTAATGGTAAGGGTGACTTGAGAGATAGGCTATTAGGATGGTTTCTTGCGTTTTTTGCCAACGTCCCCTCTCCCCTCTCCATATCCGGGTCCTTACACCTGAAATAGTTTCAGGTCCTTTCTTTTAGGGTGCTGAACTCAACAAGTATGAGAGTAGCACCCCGATTTATCGGGGTGAGTTGGAAAACAATAACGACACCTGACAACCGCTTCAGCGGTTTTCAGTGCTCCTGAATGATCGAATTTTTGATGCGATTACCCTGCTGGACCTAAAAGAGATAAACAGCATTGAACCGGCAGCAAACAGACAAAAGTAAGCGAAAAGGTCTCCATATTCAGAGTAAAAAGTTGTTTCTTTTCTCAACCCGGCTTTTCCTTCTAACACTATTGGTCTGTAAAGATCCGACTCTTTCAATATCCGGCCGTAAGGGTCGATAATCATAGAGATGCCGGTTTGGGCCGCTCTGACTACATAAGACCGGTTTTCCACAGCTCTAAAGACAGCGGACATTGCATGGAGGTAAGCTAAATTTGTTTTCTTGAAATTAGCATCATTGGTCAAAACAAACAGCATATCTGCTCCCTCTCTAATAAGTTGTCTTGACTTTGAAGGATAAATCGATTCAAAGCAGATAGGTGTTCCTAAACAACCATATCTTGTCTCAATTACTGTATCCTTTTTTCCTGGAGCAAACTCTCTTTCTGCCCAGGGGATAAGCATAGTTTTGTCATATTGGCCCACTATCTTTCCCTGGGGTGAAATAATAAGACAGGAGTTGTATTCCTTTTTAGATTTATCCCTTGTTTGGGTTCCAAGAACAAATAAGCAATTCCCTTCTCTGGCTAACTTTAAGATTCTGTCTTTTAACCGGTGACGTTTTAAAAGCCAACCCCTGATAGAGCTTTCCGGCCAGACTACTATATCCGGAGATTTCTTGATTGCCTGATCAGTAAGCTGAAAATATTTCTCAATAGCCGGACGGGCATAACTTTCCTCCCAGTTTTCGATTCGATAACACCAGGTAGGGATGCTTCCCTGAATAATAGCCACATCTAAAAAAGACTCCTCTCCGGGACTTATCTTTTGTTTACCCCAGCCGATAATAATTAACACCAATCCGATGCTTGCTGCTGTCTGCAAGAATGTATGTTTTGGAATCCTCTTGTGCGCTGCTGTCTTACTAAAATAACTCCATAAATGAAGTGCAGCTTTAAAAAGACCGGCGTTTACAAGCATAACAAGAAAAGAAACCCCATAAGGGCCTGTAATGCCGGCTATCTGAATCAGAGTCAGGTTCTGGTATTGAGAAAGGGCCAAAGAGGCCGGAAAAGAGATGGGGCCGATGGTTCTCAGATATTCCAGGGATGTCCAGAGCAAAGGAGGAATTAAGATATGAAAGCATTCATTTACATGCCGGTGCAGATAAGAAACTCCCAGGCTAAAGACAGCCATATTCAGTGAGATGTAAATAATAATGGGAAGAAAGAGTAGAGAGTAATATGGTATTACTCCATAAAAGAGTCCGGCTCCAACCAGAATACCATTAATTATGCCGACTGCTGCACTCCTTTTGAAACTCTTCCTGTAAATGGCCGCGAAATAAGGAAGATAGATTATCCAGGCCAGATATTCCAAATTGTTTGGTGGGAGAGCCTCTATCAATAGCAAAGCTGAAATAAGAGGCAGCGTAAGAGTAAGGATCATGGTCTGAACTTTTTAACGATTAGGGCGGCATTGTTTCCCCCAAAGCTGAGAGAGTTTAAAAGGGCTGTATTTATCTCTTTCTTTCGGCTACGGTTAGGCACATAATCCAGATCACATGCCGGGTCCGGAGTCATATAATTTATGGTTGGCAAGAGAAGATTGTAATTCATACTTAAAATAGTGGCCACTAATCCAATAGCCCCTGATGCCCCGATGGTGTGACCGATACTTGATTTAATAGAGGTTATGGGGATTTTATAGGCATAATCACCAAAAACTCTCTTGATTGCCTCCGTTTCTATCCGGTCATTTAAGGACGTTGAGGTCCCATGCGCATTAATGTAATCAATCTCATCAGGAAAGATGCCGGCATCCTTTAAGGCCCTCTGGAAACTTAAGATAGCTCCGTCAGCGTCGGGAACAACAATATGGGAAGCATCAGAGCTGGCTCCATAACCAATCAGTTCAGCCTTTATGCCGGCTTCCCGCTTTAAGGCGTGCTTTAATTCCTCTAAGATCAGAATCCCGCATCCTTCACTTAAGACAAACCCGTCCCGATCCTTATCAAAAGGCCGCGAAGCCATAACAGGATCATTGTTGTTCTTAGAAAGGGCCCTGGTAGCACAAAACCCGGCTAAGATGAAAGGTGTAACTGGAGTATCCACCCCGCCGCTGATTACTACCTGACAGTGTCCCTGCCTGATCATATTAAAGGCCACCCCTATGGCCTGAGTTCCTGATGAACAGGCGGTAGATATAGTTATATTTGGCCCTTTTACCCCTGTTTTAATAGAGATGTAACTGGCGGCCGAGTTCATCATATGGGATGAGATAAAAAAGGGGCCGACCTTCCGCGGCCCTTTTTCTAAAAAGCCCTCATGTCCCCTGATAGCTGTAATCATTCCCCCTACTCCTGAGCCAATAATTACCCCGATTCTTTCTTGGTTTTTCTTTTCTATTCTGAGGTCGGCATCTTTAATGGCCATTTCAGTAGTAACTACCGCAAATTGGCTAAAACGATCCATCCTCTTTGCTTCTTTATTCTCCAGGTAATGAGAAGGTTCAAATTCAAGAACTTCCCCGGCAATCTGAGTGCTGAAAGGCGACGGGTCAAAGCTCTGAATTCGATCAATCCCTGATTCTCCTTTTTTCGCTTTATCCCAAAGCTGCTCTTTGCCGACACCTAAAGATGTGATAACATCCATCCCTGTGATGACTACTCTTTTCATTCTCCCCTCTCCAACGCCATGACATAACCGTCCCAGATTTTAAAAAAATCCTTCTTTTTGATTAGAACTTTTCCCAATGAAGGATCAATTAAGAGAAGTTCTTGCCTGCTGTTTGAGACAATCACCACAAAATGATTCCCATTAATGAAAGCAATGACCGGCTTTTTTATTCGCAGGAGATCTTTTTTCGTCAGCTTTAACCCGGTTGCCTTAAATCCTCTCATCTTTGCCTCATCGGCCAGGGCGAGCATACTTGTTCCCAGTGGTGAAACAGGTATCTTTTCAGCAATCTCCTTCTCAGTAACATTAACACCCAGAGATTTGAAAGCCAGGGCCAAAGAAGCCGGGCCACAAGTATAATCGGTGCTTTGTTGGTATCCTTTCTTAAGCAAAAGCCCCCCATAAGGCGTTAAAGAAGGGGGCCTTAATTGATCAAAAATAATCGGCTCTTTAATCTGATTGTAAGCCCGACTGACAAACTTGCTCGACCAGACTAAGGTAATAAGCAGGATCGTTATAGAAACAATAGTCTTAGCCCTGGTCACTGACGATCCTTCCATCGGCCAGAATGACTTGACGGTTAGCAAAACCGGCGACAGACTCATCATGGGTAACCATAAGAATCGCTGTTCCTTTTTTATTGAGCGTCTTAAGAATCTCCATAATCTGTCTTCCTGTCTTCTCATCTAAGTTCCCCGTGGGCTCATCTGCAAGAATGACAGAAGGGTCATTGACGATGGCCCGGGCAATAGCCACCCTTTGTTGTTCGCCACCGGAAAGCTCACTGGGCCTGTGATGGGCACGCTGTTTAAGCCCTACCTGATCCAGAACTCTATGGGCAAGCCTTTGATAGTCTCTTCTATCAAGGCTTCTATTGTATGAAAGGGCAAGTTCTATATTGCGTAAGGCAGTAAGATTCGGCAAGAGATTAAAGGTCTGGAAAACAAACCCGATCTCTTTGTTTCTAATCCTGGCAAGTTCATAGTCATTCATCTTGCTCACATCAATCCCCTTAAAAAGATAGCTCCCTGAACCGGCAATATCCAAGCAACCGATAAGATTTAGCAAGGTAGACTTGCCCGCCCCTGAAGTCCCCTTGATACTTACGAATTCCCCGCTTTCTATCTCTAAGCTAATATCCTTCAGGGCCTCCACAGCAATGGTCTTGCTCAAATAATAGCTCTTAGAAACTTCTTTCATCAAGATCATCTTTACTCATGTCTTAACGCTTCTATGGGATTAAGTCTGCTTGCCCGTTGGGCCGGATTTATTCCCGAAACAATACCAGTACAGGCCGAAAAGAGAAAGGCAATTATTGGAGCCCAGAAGGGAATAGCGATAGGTACTTTAAATAAAGGGGCTGCGACTATGATACCTATCACCCCAATTAAAAGCCCCAATATTCCACCTATCAAACTCAAAGATGTTGCCTCGATAAGAAATAGAAACAAGATGTCCCTTCTGCTTGCCCCCAGGGCCCTTCTCAGCCCTATCTCCCTTATCCGTTCAGTTACCGATACCAGCATAATATTCATAATCCCTATTCCTCCTACCAATAGAGAGATAGCAGCAACCCCGGCTATGGTTAAAGTAGTTGTTTGATTAATCTGTCTGGCAGCCTTCAGGGACTCTACCAGGCTATCGATATCAAACCTCACCGGTTTATCCTGATATCGATTGAGTAGAACCTGATTTATCTGGGCCGAGGCCCTCTCCACTGAAGAGGAAGAGGTTGCCTGAACATAGAGAGTCTGGGGATTTATGGGTATAATTTTACCCAAAGTAGAGATAGGAAGATAAGCTTTTACCTGGCGGCTTTCTCCTCTTGCCTTTCTCTCTTCAATCAATCCTACCACCACAAATCTCCTTTGCTCAATCATTACCTCTCTGCCTACCGGATTAGATAGACCGAAACACTCTCTCATAGGGACAGAGTCTTCCAGAACACAGACCCTACCCGAGTTTGCAATATCAGAGTCCGATAAAAATCTTCCTTTTATTAACTTGAGATGCTGAATATTTAAATAAGGGGAAGTGGTTCCAATAAGAGATAACATTCTTTCCTTGTTCAGAAATCTGAATCGTCCCAAGTAATCAATCCTTGGAGCAATTGCCTTTACCCTGGAACAACGCTTAAGGATCGCCTCCATATCCTTCTGAGAAAAAGAGACCTCACGGTAGGGTTTATCTCTCCCATGTCTGTCACGATCCACATCTATATATACCCACAACAGATCAGCTCCCACCTCTTTCATCTGGTCCATGATAACTCTGCGACTTCCTTCTCCGATCCCAATTACTATAATTATCGCGGCTATCCCTATGACTACACCCAAAATAGTAAGCAAAGACCTTAGTTTGTTAAGCCAAAGATTGGCTATAGCTGTTCTCAGGTGGTTAAGAAAATTCACCTTATCTTCACTCTCTGACCCGGCTTGATATCTAAGTTCCCCCTTGTTACTACCTTCTCACCAGGCTTCAGCCCTCTTATTACCTCTACGAATTCCTCATTAGAAATTCCTGCCTCGATATCCCTCAATTCGGCTTTATTGTCATAAACCACAAAGACGGCCTTACCGTTATCCTTGATCAAGACACTGTTGGCCGGAATGATCAGGGCATCTTTCTTTTGAGAAGTCGTTATCTTGGCCGTTATCAAAGAGCCGATCTTAAGATCAGGCCCTTCTACCTTATTATTGTTAATCTTACAAATCACTTCCACCCCGGCAAAGCCGGCCTGATAAGAATCTAAACAAGATGCGCCAATACTTTCCACCCAGCCTTGAAGAATGTGAGGGGCAAACATATTTCCTATGACCCTTACTGCCTGACCTTTCTTTACCTTGTTTGCTTCAAACTCGTCTACTACTACCTTGGTAATCAGTTGCCCTATATCGACTATGGTACACAACTCTTCACCCTCTTTTATGCTTTTGCCTTCTTGTATCTGGCTTTTTATTACCATCCCTGAGAAAGAAGCGATTACCCTGAATTTAGCCATCTTATTTTCAAATTCCCTCCGGGAAGCCTGATATGAAAATTCTGCCCGCTTGTATTCCATTTCCATATCATCAAGCTGTTGATGAGAAATAGCCCCTTCATCATAAAGCAATTTGTGCTGATCATGCCTCTTTTGGCTAAGCAGATAATTCACCCTGGCTGATTCTAAATCTTCTATCTCCCTGCTATAACTTTGGCGAAAACAATCTATCAATTCCTCGATCTTTCCATCAAAGAGGAGCTTCTCTACATGCAGTTCCTGAGGCAGATCAAGAAAGACAGGATTTACTATTACACAGAGGACATCCCCTGATTCTACCTTTTGTCCTTCATTTATCTTAACCAACCTCATTATGCCCGAGGCCTCAGCCTGGAAATGCCGTATCTCGGAAGAGCTTATCCTGCCCGGAGCATCCACGGTCTCCTCTATTCTGCCTCGAATGACCTCTGCTACGCCTACTTCGGGGATTTCGCCAGACCCGGCTATTAGTCGAGGAAGCCCCAGAGCAAGAAAGGATATCACTGCTACAACTAATGCAAAGATTAAGAGACTTTTTTTAAATATACTCATCCTCCAGCTTTCCTATCGCCTTAAAAAGTCTTGCCCTGTCTAAGACATAGCTTATCCCGGCTCCCTGGATGGCCCTTTTCATGCCTGAGAGGTCCCTCTGTGCCTCCAGGACATCCCTTACTGAAGCCATTCCCATCTCATACTTCTTTTGATTGATTCTAAGGGCATCTTCCGCAATCTTTAAATTCTTAGACAGCGAATCTATCCTTTTCAGGTCATTCTCTATCTGTTCATAAACCCTCTCTACTTCCTCAACAATATCCTCCTTTAATTCTTTCATTTCTTCTTTCGCCCTTTGATAACTCAGCCGGGCTTCCTTAACCTTTACTGCCGTAAGCCCGCTGTCAAAAAATGGAAGATTAACAGACCCCGATACCGACCAATTTCTCTCCGTCTCTTGACTCTCTCCTATCCCATTCCAATCACAACTTCCCTTCAGGTTCAAGACAGGCTTATTTTCACTGCTGGCCATAGAGATGTTTAATCGAACCAGCTCCAGATTTATTTCGGCCATCTTTATCTCCAATCTATTCTCTAAAGCCGTCTTCACACCCTCATCTTTAGAAAAACCTATTGGAGATATCTCTGTTGTCTTCTTCAAAACCACCTCTTTTTCTTTGTTTAGCCCAAGCAGTCTTAAAAAAGACCTTCTGGCCTCCCTTCGGACATCTATGGCCTGGGTAAGAGAATCCTCAGCATAAGCCTGTTGAACCTCGACCTTCATCTTCTCCACCCGGGCAATCTGCCCTGTCTTTAGCCTGGTTTCGGTCCATCTTATTAACTTTTTTGTCCGTTCCAGCTCTTCTTTTACCTCTTCTACACTTAATTCTGTCCTTACTATCTCATAGTAGCCATAAATCACCTCCAGGATCAAGTTCTGCAAGACATCCTTGTATTGCATCTCTGCTATTTTAAACCTATCTTCACTATTCCGAACCCCAGCCGTCTGTTGGAGGCGGCCACCAGAGCTTAGCGGTTGCCTTAGATTACAGAAGATAGAGAGATTATTAGCAAAATCATCGGCATTATGGGTAGGACTCAGGTTATAACTTGATCCTACAGAGAAGAGGCCTTTGGTAAAGGTGAGCATAGACCAGTCAAAGAGCAGGCTACCACTGTAGCTGTTCTGGATGGCAGATGAAGAAGAGCTCGTTCCAACACCATTTCTTCCGGCGGTAATATCTAAACTGCTCCGGGGTTTGTAGCCTTTATGTGTACTTACCAGACCCAACCGGGCAGATTCTAAACTATGCCGGGCCTCTTTAAGTATGGTTTCATTCTTCTCTAAGGCTATCTCTATACTCTCTTTTAGGCCCAATTCTATCACATCTTCTGCCCTTACCCAACTCCCCCACAATAAAAAGATAAGAACAATGATTATACCAGGTCTCTTGTTTTCTGAAAACACCCCTGTCTATTTCTCTTTCTCTTTTGGCTTTCTCAGGAATACATATCCAGAGAAGAAAGCTATCTTCTTTCCATCGGGCGACCAGGCATGCCCCCAGCTACTACCTTTAACGTCTTTAGTTAATTCTTTCAATCCACTACCGTCGCTATTTAAACTCACAATGTTTAAAAAACCTTCCTGGTTGCAGAATTCTAAGACAATCTTTTCACCATCAGAGGAATAAGATATATTCCGTCGTGTTCCCATATTTATTCCTTTGAGTAAATTTAAGATTCTTGATTCTTTTTTCTCTAAGTCAAACTCACAGAGAACAATATCTCGCTTGGTAGGCCTAACCCTAAGAAAGATAATCTTCTTTCCATCAGGAGAGAAAGCAGGCTGACACCTTCCTGTCAGTTCCTTAGCACCACTAAAGAAAGATTCATCAACCAGTTCTTTTATCTCATTGGTCTTAACGTCTGCGGCTAAAATCCTTTTCGCCATTCTCTTTGGATAAAAAACTACCAGCCTTCCATCTGGTGACCAATTAAAAGAAGCGTGTGAGCTGTTCAATATGATATCACCTTTAGAATATAATTCCCTTAGATTCTTTCCGTCTCTATCGATTGCCCAGAGATTACCACCTTCCAACATAGGGTTACCCCCTTCTTTTTGGCTTCCTATTCGCCAAACTATCGTCTTCCCATCTGGTGACCAGCTAAGCCCATAAGTAGTCCCCTTCTTCCATTTGAGCTTTAACTTACGCAGATTAGTCCCCTTAGAATTTATGATCCAAAGCCAAATCCCTCCTTTAAATTCACCTGTCCCCAGGACAATTTCTTTGCCATCAGGAGAGACAGCCATTATCGCCGGGCCTCCTCCTGGTGGCAAGGGTCCCTCTCCTTTAAGAGAAAGTATCTCTCTTAGTTTCCCCTTCTCATCAACTGTCCATAGCCCATGCTTATTCCCTAAGTGGGCCAGAAAGGCTATCTCTCTATCTGAAAGCCAATAGGGCTGGTCTTCATAACTATAAAAGTCATCTGGACACCTGATACTAAATATAGGCTGGATATTTTCTCCTTCCCTATCTGCGATACAGATGCTATAGGTCCAGTCTACCTTCTTTATCCACTCCTTCCATTCTTCATCAAGATGTCTCTCTTTCTGTCCCTCAGTACATCCATAAATAAGAAATGCTATTATCCCAACCACTAAGAGACTTCTTATCCTTGACTCCTTATGATACCGGATTACTTTGCTCATTTGGATTTCCTTACCTTAAAGGGGTGAGAAAATTCACGGTTTTCTCACCCCTCTGTGTTGCTTTCCTAAAAAGCCTTACTTAAGGCAGCGGGGCCAGTAAAACCTCCTCAGTCCACGCATCGTTACTCCTATCATTATCCGACGATACGTGAACAAGCCCTGTTAATTCATATATGCCAGCCGATAAATGCGCGCAGTTCCATCCCAATATTACGCCTCTGCTTTGGTTAACGCGAAAATTTTCCCATGGTGACCACCCAACTGGGCCACCCTTATTATTATCGGCAGAGAAATAGGTAGCCTCAACACTAACGTTGCGCTCATAGTATCTGCCTTTGTTCTTCGCTGTAACCTTAACGATATTTGTTACAGGTCGATTCCAATCATCCCGACCTACATACCCATCTGGGGGGAGATAGCAACCCATTTTCATAGGCCCAGAAGACTTCTGAGGAGCGAATATTATGGTGAAGGGTGGAGCGCAGGCTACATCAGTCACCGTCATATCGTGATCATACCGGGTAGAGCTACCGCCGCCACCGCCGCCACCGCCGCCACCAGCACCTATAATCATGGCCATTTCGTTTTCACTGAGAAGCCGGCTTTTCTCCTGGGGCACTGAAGCAAAGGCAAGGTTTGAGGTGCTCAAACAGAAACCAAAGATCAAAAACCACACAAAAGTCTTTTTCAACATTTCTTACAATTCCTCCCTTTTTTTGATTTTTTCTCAAAGATTCTCTCCTTGAGACAAATATATTTTACCATGAAAATCCTCTCATCTCACCCCCTTTTTTCTTAACTTCCTCCTTGCCAGCCTTCTTTTCTGTCAGAGACAGATCGACCCTGGCTGGCTCACATTCCACTTATTACTAATTATTCACCTCCTTCCCTTTTGGAATTAATCGTTGGTAAAAATCCTTCTCAAATTCCGGGGGCAGGCCAGGCGCCTCGATCGATTCAAAAAGATTCCGCAGGTATTCCCTGTCCCTCTCCAGAATTTTCAGCCTTCTGGAACAACCGGGACAGACAGAGAGGTGCTGTTCAATCTTCCTCGATTCCCTTCTGCCAATCTCTCCATCCAGATAGAATGAAAGTTCTTTTTTTCTCTTCCTGCAAGGCATCTCGGGACGGTTCATAACCGTCCAATTTTCTGTGAAACCTTGCGGTTAGTTCATTATCGGCTATAGCATCATCATACCATTTTTTTCTACAAAACTACTTTTCTCGTCTTAACTTCCCCGCAAATATC